>NZ_CP090068.1:0-187536 GCF_021391555.1 Acinetobacter sp. SH20PTE14
TTTTCCACTCTTGCACTTAAATTCATTAAGTTATCAACATCATAAATAATTGTTTTATATATGTTTTAAATGATAATACATATATTTTATAATTAACAGTGAAAAACATTCCACCATAGTGACAAATACTCCACTTTTAAGTGACAAATACTCCACTTTACAGTGACATATATTCCACTTTTAAGTGATCATCTTTCCACTTATAGAAGACAACTCTTCCACTTTAAGATGACAAACCCTCCACCTTAAAGTTGATATGGTATTGTTTTTAAATGAAAAATACCAACTTAATTATTAATTAACTTAATTATTAATTACTATTAATTATTAAATAAGCTAGCTATATAAAACTTTAAATTTAAAATTGCTTTAGCGTTATACAAATGACTGTTTTAAATTTAAAAGGTGTAGTAACTTAGCCCAAAGTTATTTATATTAATAGTAATTGTAAATATAGAATGATTTGACAAGTATGTCTGCAAAAATTATTGCTGTTGCGAATCACAAGGGTGGTTGTGGTAAAACAACAACAGTTGTTCATTTAGCCTCTGAGCTAGCAAACTTAGGAAAAAAAGTGCTTGTGATCGATTTAGATCCTCAAGCAAATGCTAGCTTGCATATTGGTTTAAAACATCCAAGTGAAATTGGAGTAACAACCGCTGAGTTATTAGTAGGTGATGTCTCATTACTTACTGACGCTTTAGAAGAAGATACTAATTTTGATAATGTTTCACTAATTTATGGTTCTCTCAATTTAGGAAAAACTGAGGACCAATTAAAAGAAGATGCGCCAAGACCATCAGAAGAACTCACTACAAAATTAGAACTATTAAAAGATCTTTATGATTTTATTTTAATTGACTGCCCTCCAAGTTTAAAACTATTGACGAGTAATGCTTTAGCATCTTCAACACATGTAATTATCCCGATTGAATCTGGCTCACAATATGGTCTATATGGTGTTACAGACTTACTTAATCATTTAGAAAAAATAAAGCGAATCAATCCGGAGCTACAATTATTAGGTGCACTACTTATTAAGCACGATGAGAGACAAAATGTTTGTAAACTCATTCGTGATGAAGCATTTAAGCAAGTGGGTTATATTATGGAAACGACTATTCCACAAAGTACAAAAGTAAATCAAGCCGCAATTATGCAGCAGTCTTTACTTAAGCTAGACAAAAGTGGAAAGGTTAGAAAGGCTTTTGAAAGTTTAGCTAAAGAAGTTTTAGCTAAAGTTAACTGATTGAGAATTTTATGGCAACTGCAAAAGAACTTTTAGCTCAAAAGCTGAAACAAAATACTCAAAAGCATCAATTAGCTCAAAAAGATAATATCAAGGAATTAAAGGAATTTAGACGAAATGTCCCCATTGAAGACATTTCACGGAGTCCTTATCAACCGCGTAGAAAATTTGATGAGCAGGAAATCAAAGAACTGGCTGAATCGATCGATGAAGTTGGTTTGTTGCAACCCATCACTGTTCGTAAACTTGAAAATTTAAAATTTGAACTGATTGCAGGTGAACGTCGATTACGTGCGCATGAAATTCTAAAAAAATCGACCATTGAAGCAATTATTATTGATGCAAATAATGAAGAGGCTTCACTACTTACACTAGCTGAAAATTTAAAACGCCAGGATTTAACAGACTTCGAAATCTATATTGGTCTAGTAGGCTTGGATGAAAATTTAAAGAAAAATAAACAACGTTTAGCGAAGTCTTTAGGCTTAAATCGCGAAGACATGTATAAATATTTATCTTTTGAAAAGTTGCCTAAAGCCATCTTGAATGATTTGGTAAATGAGCCCCAGTTATTAGGTCGAACTGCTGCAACAGCTTTTAAAAAATTTCTTGCAGATCACGACGAAATAAAACAACGTGCTGAAAAAGCCTTGTTAACTGTTTGGACAAAAGTAAAGAATGGCCAACTTGAGCAAACTAAGGCTGTTGCACAAGCTACGAAATATCTAGTTCAAGATAATAATGACTCTCCATCAACATCGCTTGTAAAAAAAATTGAATATGCTGGGAAAGTTGCTGGAAATATTAAATTTAATGATAAGTTATTAAAGGTTTCTTTAAAAATTTCTCATTTTGATGATGCTAGTTTGGAAAAATTAGAAAATCTATTGAAAGAGTTGGTAGAGAAAAATCAAGAAGTGTAGCAACTTGCTACACTTCTTTTCTTTAAAATATGTCTGATAGTATAATCTTGGTGATACCTAGTAAAAAAATTAATGTTAATTAAAAACAATTTTTTTATAATATATATTTATAAAAGTTAGATGCTGTTGACATTTGTTGTATAAAAAATAGTGAGAAAGTAAAATTCAATCGACAAACCACATTCCTTCTTGTTATGTATTACAACAATGCTGGCGCATAATCAATGGTCTAAGTCTTTAAATTATTATCAAATGATGCAAATCTAGAATAGGTTTCTATTGATGCATCTCATATGCGAGTGCATCAACATACGACCGGAGTGAAAGACCAAGCTATTTCTAATAACGTTGGTGGAAATAGTTCTAAAATCCATTTAGTTGTGGATGCGGATGGAAATCCTACTGAATTTATTATTGGTGATAGCAAGCCCCATGTCTGATTTAAAGAATCAGGATTAAACTCTTGATTCAATATATTCTCAGCAACAGGCATCTTGTGTTTGATGCTTTGGATTTAAAAGAAACAGAAATATTGTGTGCAGATAGGAGTTATGATTCAGAATTATTTAGAGAAAAATTGAGAAAACCGAAACCAAAGCAAATATACTAAAGAAATGTAAGTCTGAATCTAGTAAGCAACATATGGATTGGTGTTTATATAAAATTAGATATTTAATGGAAAATGCATTAACAAGATTAAAAATATTTACGAGGAACTGCCAATCGGTATGACAGGCTAATGCAGAACGGCTTTGTTGCACAAATCTAACCTAGAAGGTTTATTCAGTCCTATAATTTCAAAATGAATAAATCTGCTCCTAAAACCTATCGTACAACCAACTGGTCTTCCTACAATCGTGCCCTTATTAATCGAGGAAATATTTCTATTTGGTTTGATCCAAACATTCAGTGGTATGCACAACCACAAGCCCAACAAGGTCGAAGTCAAACTTACTCAGACACCGCTATTCAATGCTGTTTAATGATCAAATCTTTATTCAGACTCTCATTACGCATGGTCACAGGTTTTGTTCAAAGCTTGATTAAACTCTCTGGATTAAATTGGATAACGCCAGATTATTCGAACATATGCAAAAGGCAAAAGTATATTGATATTGCGATTAACTATCAAAAAAGTAGTGATGGGCTACCTTGCGCAATATATTGCTCATCATAGACTCAACTGACTTGAAGTTTTTAGGTGAAGGTGAATGGAAACGTAAGAAACATGGACCTGAATATCGTCGCCAATGGCGTAAGCTTCATATTGCTATAGATGCTAAAATTCTTCAAATACGTGCAGTTCAGCTCACAACGAATAATGTCAGTGATTCGCAAGTGCTCGAAGATTTACTTGCTCAAATTTCCTTGGATGAACAAATTGATTCTGTTTATACCGATGGTGCTTATGACACAAAGCATTGCCGACAAGTCATTTTAGATCGAGATGCACATGCTGTGATTCCTCCAAGGAAGAATGCAAAGCCTTGGAAAGATCAGCAAGCGAGGTCTATAGAGCGGAACGAATTATGAAAGACAATCAAACGGCTAGGTAGATCGCTTTGGAAAAAGTGGTCTGGATATCATCATCGAAGTTTGGTGGAAACCAAGATGCATTGCATCAAATCTTACGAAGCAGTGCTTCTCAGGTGAGAAATTAACAGCAAAGAGTTTTCCGAGTCAGGTGAATGAGATCCATGCACGCATAGCCGTATTGAACAGATTTACAAAATTAGGGCGTCCTCACATCCAAGTTACTACTTAAATTCTGTTGAAATCAGCAGAGTACTGTCTTTTAAATCTTTGTGCAACAAAGCCTTTTTGACTCCCTTTTCCTGAGAAAGTGTCATGAGTTATTTCCTTATATGAAAGATATCCGCAAATGCAATAAATCAAAAAATCCATGTAAAATTCAATAAAATTTGTAAAAAATAATGTGATTTAAAAGATATCTAATGACAAAAACCAATCAAAAAGGTATGTTTTTATACTTAAAAATATGTAGAAATATACATGTAAAAGTGAATATATTCTATATGCAGGGTCACGGAGTTTGAGGTTTTAGATTTAACAATAAATCTCGCTAGGAAGAGCGCATTAAAAGTGCTGGCGGTTAAAGGTTTATCGTGAACACATCATTTCTTGTTTTGATCAAGAAAATAAAGGAAATATGACTTATGAGGAACTTGAGTCATCATACAAGGATTGCATTACATGAATAGTTCTATAAGTGATCGACCAGTAGTTGTAAATAAGAAATCGAGCGTATATGCATGGTATGTGGTTTTACTCTGTATGCTGGCCTATATCTTTTCATTTATTGATCGGCAAATTTTAGCTTTAATGATTGAACCCATTAAAGCCGATTTAAACCTCTCGGATACTCAATTTAGTTTATTGCACGGTTTAGCATTTTCATTGTTCTATGCATTTATGGGCTTGCCGTTAGCGTACTTGGCAGATCGTTTTTCACGTCCAAAAATTATTGCAGCTGGAATTATTTTTTGGAGCATTGCCACTGCACTTTGCGGCCTTAGTAAAAATTTTATTCAGCTTTTCTTTAGCCGAATGGGTGTCGGTGTTGGAGAGGCCGCTTTATCACCTGCTGCATATTCCATGTTCAGTGATATGTTCAGTAAAGACAAATTGGGTCGCGCAGTCGCAGTGTACTCGATTGGCTCTTTTGTGGGCGGCGGTATCGCATTTTTAGTCGGCGGCTATGTAATTGGTTTGCTTAAAGACCTAAGCCTAATCGAAATTCCAATTTTTGGCGCTGTAAAAGCATGGCAAATGGCCTTTATTTTGGTTGGCTTGCCAGGGATATTCATTGGCTTATTGTTTATTTTAACGGTGCGTGATCCGAAGCGTAAAGGGCAAAGTGTAAATGCTAGTGGTGAAGTTGAAAAAGTTACCATCCGTGCTGCATTTACGTTTTTGAAAAAACATCGTAAAACCTTCACTTGTCATTATTTAGGTTTTACTTTCTATGCAATGGCTTTGTATTGCTTAATCAGCTGGTCGCCTGCATTTTTTATGCGTAATTTCAGTATGACGCCGACTGAAGCTGGCTATATGTTAGGTACAGTTTTGCTGGTTGCCAATACTCTCGGTGTATTTTGTGCAGGTTGGCTAAATGATTGGTTGATTCAAAAAGGACGTAAAGATGCCCCAATGATTACTGGCGTCATTGGGATTGTCGGTTTGGTATTGCCTTTAGTCGCTTTTACTCATGTCTCTGAATATTGGTTAGCAGTGACCTTACTCGCGCCTGCAATGTTCTTTGCATCTTTCCCAATGCCGATTTCAACAACAGCAATGCAAATGTTGGCGCCAAACCAATTGCGTGCGCAAATTTCAGCAATTTTCCTGCTGATCAGCAACTTGGTGGCAGTCGGAATTGGAACCACTTTGGTTGCATTGGTAACAGATAAAATTTTTGAGAATCCGCTGATGGTTGGAACATCTTTATCCATCGTGGGCGGCATTTCCTGCATCTTGTCCTTTATTTTATTAAAGAAAGGATGCAAGGCTTTTGCAGACAGTATGCAGCGAGAACATTCTGCTTAATGTTTTTTTAAGTATTGGGTTCAAACGACGGCATTTGCCAAAAACGTGAATTGAACGCTGAAAAGCCTTAAGCGATAAAATATGCAATTGCCCATTATTAAGACATGGGCTTTTGCATTTAATCAATGCCGATAATGGAGTGAGGAGATGAATCAATTGCTGAATTTTAATCATTTGCATTATTTGGATGAGTTTTTACTTTTTAATTCAGATGATTATCAAACCATTAAAGATCAGATCAGCCATTATTTATGTCCGCACCAGTTTGATGTTGAAGCGGTTGCCAGTTTAAATACGCGCTTAAATGGCTTTAGTTTTGGCAATTCAGCACTGTATGATTTGAAATATAGTGCGCCTGTGGCGATTACCATTGATGAGGCAGCACAAAATTATTTGTTTCGCATCACCTTGGAAGGCCAGTGCAAAGTTGAGCATGCACAGCGTCAGGTATTGCAGTCAGTTGGCATTATGACCGTGACGCATCCGAACAGTAAAAACCGAATTATTACCAATCACCGTTGCCGTAATATTATTTTAAAATTAACACAGCAAGATGTTGAAGCTCAGCTCTTTAAAATGCTGGGCTATACCAGTACAGAAGCTGTGATTTTTGACAGTGGCATACCGTGTACCGATGAAGGCTTAAGCTCCATTCTTGAAACGCTGAATTATTTATGTCATGCCTATTACAATATTCAAAATTGGAGCTTTATTTCTACAAGCTTTACCCAATATTTAATTGAATTGATTTTGTTAAAAGTCCCGAATAATTACAGTCAGCGGTTGAATGAACAGCGCCAGCGTGTACTACCTGCGTATATGAAAAAAGCCCAGCAGTATATTCAGCAGCACATTAAAGACAATATTGCTTTGCCTGCTTTAAGTGAGTTTTGCGGCGTGACAGGCCGAACGCTGCAAAAGGGCTTTAACCAATATTTTCAGCAAACACCGATTGAATATATACGCGACATGCGTGTTGAACTGGTGCATCAAGCATTGCTGAATAGCCATGAAAATGAAACAGTGACGGATATTCTGCTCAACAATGGAATTCAAAGTTTTGGACATTTTTCCACGATTTACAAAAAGCGTTACGGCTGCTTGCCTTCTCAAACCTTAAAAATGCGTGCGGCCTAATGGGTATTCTATACATTTCAGTTTCGTAAATTGAATAGTACATTCGCATATGGGGAAGTGATGAGTTAAGTAATTTTCTATCATAAATTTAGTTAATCAGGAGGATTCAAAATGAAAATTACAGTACTTGGCGGCGGTCACGGATGCTATGCAGCGGCTTCAGAAATGGCGGAAAAAGGGCATGATGTGGTGCTTTGGCGCCGCGATGCAGAGGCACTTGAAGCGTTGGCTGCAACAGGCCAGCTCTTTGTCAAAGATTTTCAGGGCGAACGGTCTGTCACTGTGGGCTTTGAAAACAGCCAAATCAATTTGCAAAATAATTTAGAAAAAGCAATTACTCATGCTCAGCTGATTATTATTCCTTTACCTGCAACTACACATGTGAATCTTGCTGAACAAGCAGCACCATACTTTCAAGACGGTCAAGTAGTATATTTGCCGCCAGGTACGTTCGGAAGTTTTGTCTTTGCAAAAGCCATGAAGGATGCGGGCAATAAGGCGGGAGTGGCATTTGCGGAAACAGGCACACTGCCTTATTTGGTGCGCAAACATGACGTAAATCATATTGTGGTCAGTGGTTATGCGACCCGTTTGCCGACAGGCGTGTTTCCAAATAATTTATCTGAACATGCATTTAAAATTTTGAAACAAGCGTATCCGAGTGTAGAGCCTATCGAGGATGGATTAAGCGGTGCATTGATGAATGCAGGGCCAATTATCCACCCACCGCTGATTATGATGAATGCAGGTCCATTAGAGCATTTTGAAGCATGGGATATTCACAATGAAGGCACTCAGCCATCAATTCGTCGCGTGACCAATCAGCTTGATGCAGAACGTATGCGTGTCCGTGAAGCTTTGGGCTATCCAGCGCCGCATTTTCCGCTGGCTGATCATTACAATAAACAAGGCGAAGGTGACGAGTGGATGTATGGTCGCGGTGCGCACGGCAAACTAACGGACAGCGGTGACTGGCGCGAAGACATTAACCTGCAAGAACATCGCTATATGCTTGAAGATACACGTTTAGGTTTATCCTTAATCGTTTCTGTCGGTCGTTGGGCGGGTGTACCAACCCCTGTGGCAGAGGGATTATTAAATATTGCATCTGCGGTTACTGGTCGAGATTTATATGCTGAGGGGCGTACCTTAGAAAATTTAGGTTTGGCCCATAAATCTAAGCAGGAAATGCAAGCGGTGCTGCAAGAAGGAGTGTAATGCAATGTCCCAGATTCAACACGTTGCCATGATTGGTGCAGGACGCATGGGTAAAGCAATTGCGATTGCTTTTGCCTATGCCGGGCTTCCAGTTAAATTAATTGATGCCAAAGTACGCTCGAAACAAGAATTTATCCAATATAGGCAGCAAGTTCAGCAAGACCTTGCTCAAGAGTTAACTTTGCTCCGGACTATCCAGTTTGTTCAAGCCGAACAAATTACCGCGATTCAGGCGAATATCCAAATTTTGGCCAAATTAGAGTCGACTGAGTTTTTAACGCAGTGTGATTTAATTATGGAAGGCGTACCTGAACAAACTGAGGCCAAACAGGAAATATTCAGCTGGTTAGATCAGTATATTTCACCGCAGTGTATTGTGGCTTCGACAACCTCTACATTTTTAGTCACGGATATTGCGCAAATGCTGTCCCATCCTGAACGAGTGGTGAATGCACACTGGCTGAATCCTGCTTATTTAATTCCGTTAGTTGAGCTGAGCCGCTCAGAGCAAACTTCTGATACTGCAGTTGAACAGCTCAAATCCTTCCTCACTGCGATTGGTAAAGTTGCTGTCGTCTGTAATGCAAAAGCAGGGTATATTGTCCCGAGGATTCAAGCCTTGGCGATGAATGAAGCCGCTCTGATGGTGGAAGAGGGGGTTGCTTCGGCTGAAGATATTGATATTGCAGTCCGTACCGGCTTTGGCTTGCGTTTTTCTGTACTGGGTCTATTGGAATTTATTGATTGGGGAGGAGGTGATATTCTGTATTATGCTTCCCAATACTTACAGAAAGAACTGGGTGAGCGCTATCGTGCACCGCAGATCATCGAAGATAATATGCAGAATAAGCGTAATGGCTTGCGTGAAGGTCAAGGTTTTTATGACTATGAAAGCATGGATATCGATGCCTATAAACTGAAAGTATTAAATACCTTCAATCGCCGTATAGAAACCGCCGAATTAAAGCCAAAATTCAATGTGTTGAAAAATTAAACCGCTGCTTGTCAAGGTTCCATTATTTGAAAAAAAAATAAAAAGCTCATCTTAGGATGAGCTTTTTAGTGCTTTAAAGACTTGAGTTTGTATTCAAATTTCATCTCAAGTATCTGATTTAAAAATATTTAACTCATCGGCATTAAATCAAACATTTTCTTTAATTGAGCATTTAAGTCACTTAACTCTTGATCATCGAAAGCGTTCAAAATGCCAGATAATGTTACTTGGCTTATTTGATTGATTTGTTCAACCAGCGAATCCCCTTTTTCAGTCAACTTCACCATTGAAATCCGTTCGTCCTGATCGGATGAAAACACTTCAACAATATCATCTTCAACCAGACGGTAAACTGCTTTGGTTGCGGTGGTCAGCTTCAATGTAGAAAGATTCGCAATTTCGGTAATGCTTGCTTGGCCTAAGGCATTGGCGCTTAAAATAATTTTACGGCGAGTATTATCAATACCTAATTTTTTTATAGATTTTTCAATAAGCTGGCTGTATCTGCCATTCACTTGAGATATCCAAAAAAAAGGATAATTTTTCAAGCTGTCAGGTTCATTATTTGGCAAAAACTGTTCTAAGTGAGTAAGCATAGTCAAATTGCGACTTTATAAACAAGGTATTGGCCCATTATACAAATTATTGAAATATTTTCTTTCTTAATTTGATTAATAGTCGCTTGACAATTACACGGAATTTTACGATATTTAATTTAAGGATAAAAATACATGGAAAAGTGAATGAATATTGTGGCAAAAAATATTCAATTAGGATCAGGTAAATTAACCGTGATGGTGAAAGATTCTATAGATATTCAAGGTATTAAAACAATTTCTGGCAGCCGTGCCTTGGAAGATACTACGCCAGCAGCTCGAAATGCTGAAGTGGTCGAATATATTTTAAATGCGGACTGTACGATTACAGCGAAAACCAATTTGCATGAACTCGCTTTTGGCATAACAGGTATTAATCAGGCTTATGGCACGCCCCTAAACCCTAGGTATCCAGCGCTTATTCCTGGAGGTTCATCTAGTGGTTCAGCTGCGGCAGTGGCAGCAAATCTTGCAGATTTTACTTTAGGCACAGATACAGGCGGTTCGATTCGCATGCCCGCTGCATGTTGCGGTGTATATGGTTTAAAACCGACCTTTGGACGGGTAAGTCGAAAGGGGGTGCTTCCAGCACAAAGTTCTTTGGACTGTGTAGGACCCTTTGCTAACTCTGTTGAAATGATTGAAACCGCAATGCAAATCATTGATCCAACATTTACAGCGCAAACCTTAGAAACATCATCTAGTACAGCCCCAAAATTCGCTTGGCTCAATGTGCAGGCAAATTCTGAAGTGAGTGAATGTATTCAAGACTGTTTAAGCCAAGCAAATCTAGAGGTCGAGCAAGTCGAAGTCGAAACATTTAAAAAGGCTTTTGATGCAGGTATGCAGATTATCAATTATGAAAATTGGCAAGCCTACGGTGAGTTAACTAAAACAGGTTTGATTGGTGCAGATGTCCAAGGACGTTTATTGAAAACAGCCGAAACCACCTTGGAACAAGTGCAGCAAGCAGAACAAGTAAAATCTGAATTTACTCAAGAAATCGATGCATTACTCAATAAGTTTGACGCTTTGCTTTTGCCTACATTGCCACAAATTCCACCTAAAGTCGCAGATGCTGAAAATACAGTGGCATTTTTAAATTTAACCAGCTTAGTGCGTCCATTTAATTTATCTGGACACCCAGCAATATCGATTCCACTCGAAACAAAACAAGGTTTACCTGTCGGACTACAGATCGTTACTAAGCGCAATGCAGATGAACACTTATGTTCAATTGCTAAATTTGTCGTGAAGGCAGCACAATAAATTACAAGGAGTTAGGTAATGAATAATTTATCTAAGGTATTTAGTTCAGACAATGCGCAGACAGTTGATGTTGAAGCATTGTGTACAGAAATTCGTGAACGAGCAATCACTGGCGAATTTGATCAACAAGCGTATGTGAGCCAAGACATTATCGATAAGCTAAAAAAGCTTGGCGTATACCGCGCGCTTGTACCAAAACGCTTTGGTGGTTTGGAAGTTTCACCGCGTGAATTTTGTGAATTAATTGAAAAATTATCTATGGCTGATGGTTCAGTCGGTTGGGTCGCAAGTTTTGGTATGAGCCCTGCGTATTTGGGTAGTTTACCTGAAGATACATTGAAAATTCTTTATAAAGATTCCCCTGATATCGTTTTTGCAGGCGGTATTTTCCCTCCGCAACCTGCAGAAATCACCGATGAGGGAGTAGTGGTAAAAGGTCGTTGGAAATTTTCAAGCGGATGTATGGGCGCGGACATTGTTGGTGTAGGAATTTCTCCACGCAAGGACAATGAAGCACAAGGTCTACCACGTATGGCGGTGATGCCAGCAAAAAAAGCCAATGTAGAAATGACATGGGACACTGTTGGTCTTAAAGGCACAGGCAGTCATGACTTGGTGGTTGAAGACGTACTAGTGGCAAAAGAATGGACTTTTGTTCGTGGCGAGCCATCAAAATTGCCTGAACCCATTTTTAAATATCCATCTTTGTCTTTGGCAACACAGGTGCTCACTGTAGTAGGGATTGGTGTTGCAGCAGCAGCTTTGGAAGAGTTCAAAAAACTTGCACCAGGTAAAGCATCTATTACAGGTGGTTCAGAAATTGCAAATCGTCCAGTCACTCAATATGAGTTTTCTCAAGTAGAAGCAGAGTTTAGAGCAGCCCGTACATGGTTCTATGAAACGATGGAAGTGGTATGGAATGAAGTTCTTGCAGGTGAAAAACCAACAGATCAGCAAATCAGTGATATGCGTTTGTCATGTACCCATGCCGCACGCGTAGCTGCTCGTGTAGCACGCAAAATGCAAATGTTGGCAGGGATGACCGCCATTTATACCAACAATGTATTTAGCCGTTTTGTGAATGACACCAATGTGGTGACACAGCATGCTTTTATGGGCGATGCCACTTTACAAAATGCGGGTTCAGTAAGTTTTGGTCTAAAACCAACACCTGGCTATCTATAAGTATATTGAAAACAAACGAGTTTTTACGGTGAATGACATGGACTTGAGCGTAATTTTAAACCGCTTAGCAAAACTCGAAGCTGAAACAGCTATCCGTAATTGCATTAATCGCTATATGGAAATCTGTGATGCTTTAGATGCCAATACTGATTTAAATGAGCTTATGGGTTTGTTTGATCAGGACAGTATTTGGGAAGGCATAGGTGAGAAATACGCCAAATCTTTTGGACGCTACGATTCTTGGCAGAGCATTTACGACATGTTCAAAAGCTACACCGAAAAAGAATCTCATTTTGTTATGAATGCTCATTTTATCAGCTCAGAACAGATTTATGTAGAACAGCAACAAGCCAATGCCTCTTGGCTCATGTTGCAAACCTCAACATTTCGCGACGGTCGTAGCCACTTAAATGCAGCAAAACTGAGCGTGAAGTTTCAACAACACATTGATGGTGCGTGGAAAATTAAACATTTCCAAACTGAAAATATTTTTAGTCGCCCTGTATCACACTGGAACAGTACAGCTGAATTGCCAGTACCTCACCAGAATTAAGCCAAGGATAAGAAAGAAGGATCGTGAATATGAATAGTTTAATTCCAATGCAAGATGCAGAACGTGATTATGATGCACTGGTACAAAGTGATCGTGCACATACCTCCCTATATAAAGATCCAGCCATCTTTGAAGATGAAATGGATAAGATTTTCTATAATTCATGGGTTTGGGTTGCACACGCAAGTGAAATTCCTGATGCAGGTAGCTATAAAACCATCAATATTGGTAAGCAACCTGTGGTTGCGGTACGTGACCGTAAGAAAAAAGTACATGTGTTATTGAACCGTTGCCGTCACCGTGCTGCCACTGTATGCGAACACAAAAAAGGAAAAACCAACAGCTTTGTATGTCCATATCACGGTTGGAGCTACGCACTTGATGGAAGCTTACGTGGCGTACCATCTCCTGAAAGTTATGGCGAATGTCTTGATAAATCAGAATTTCCTCTGATCAGCTTACGTGTTGAAGAATACAACGGCATGATTTTCGCGTCATTTAATCATGATGTAGAACCGCTAGTAGATTTTCTTGGTCCTGCGAAAAAGTGGATTGATTTATTCATGAAACAAGGTGCTGGCTATCCAGTAAAAGTTTTGGGTGAGCATCGTTTTACCTTCCCTGGAAACTGGAAAATTCAGTTAGAAAACACCACGGACGCTTACCACTTCCCATTGGTACACAAATCTTTCCTAAGCTCTGTCGATGAAAAAACAGAAGAACTATTCAACTTTGATAACCAACCCGGTTTTGTTGAAGACCTAGGTAATGGTCATAGTGTCATGGTGATGATTCCTGAATTGGTCGATCTAGACGAAGAACTTATGGAGCGTCCAATTCAAGAGCGTTTTGAAGATCTTGCTCAAGCATTACGTGATGAAGGTCATGAAGAACTTGAAGTGCGCCGTATTGTTCGCGCTGTAGGTGGTTCGGGCTTTAACTTAAACTTATTCCCGAACATTGCATGTTCAATGGCATTCTTCCGTGTGATGCAACCCATTTCAGTAGACAAAACAGAAATTCACCACTCAGTGATTACCATGGATGGTGGACCACAAATCGCCAACCAATACCGTCTGCGTTTACATGAACATTTCCAAGGACCATTTGGCTTTGGCACACCAGATGATGCAGAAGCTTGGGAACGCGTACAAAAAGGTGCAAGCGCAGGCGAAGACCTGTGGATCATGCTAAACCGAGGCTTACCGGGCGAAGTTAAAACTGAAGATGGTTTAAAAAGTGACGTGAGTGCGGAAACAGGAATGCGCGCTGCATATCAGCAGTGGAAAAAGTTGATGACGGCTTAAGGAGAAGAGCGCCATGAAAATTGATATTAATCTATTAAATGAAGTCACAGCTTTTGTATGGGCTGAAGCAGACATGCTAGACCATTCAGAACACGATGCTTGGTTAAGCCTTTGGAATGAAAAAGGGGTGTATATCATTCCCATCGATCCAGCACTGACAGATTACGAAAACAATCTGAACTATGCTTATGACAATCATCACATGCGTAAATTACGCATAGAACGATTGGAAAATGGAGAGGCCATTTCCACCTCTCCAAAAGCTAACACGGTACGCAGTGTGTCACGGATCCGCATTTTGAAAGATGAAGATGGTGAAATTGTTCTACGCTGTGCGCAAAACTTGCGTGAGTTCCGCAAAGAAAATTTAAAACATTATACCGCTGACGTGACCTTCCATTTGGTTCGTGATGCAGAGCAAGGTTTTAAAATTAACCGCAAAATTATTAACTTAATTAATTCTACCGATACTTTAGCGGGTATCAGTTACATTCTCTAGGAGAAGAAAATGAAACAAGTTGTTTTAGTGACTGGTGCAGCTTCAGGTCTGGGAAATGTAATTGCAGAGTATTTTGCAAGCCAAGGTCATCAAGTCATTTTATCTGCTAGTACATTGGAAAAAGCGGAAAATGCTAAGGCTCGCAGTCCAAATGCTGACAATATGTTCCCTCTAAAATTAGATATTTCAGTAGAGGACGATTTTCGAAATGCAGTGCAATGGATTGAGGAAAAATTTTCTAAACTTGATGTTTTAATCAACAACGCAACAGTGACTAAGGCAACACCTGTTTTAGAAATTACTGCTTCAGATTTTGATTGGGTCATGCAAGTGAACCAACGCGGAACTTTCCAAGCTTGCCAAATTATTGGGAAGTACATGGCCGATCAAGGTTATGGACGAATCATTAATATGGCATCGCTTGCAGGTCAAAATGGCGGTACTGCAACTGGTGCTCACTATGCTTCAACCAAAGGTGCGATCGTCACTTTGACAAAAATATTTGCCAAAGAGTTTGCTGCCAAAGGTGTGACCGTAAATGCAATCGCACCGGGACCAATGGAATCTCCAATCGTACATAGTGTTGTTTCTGATGAGAAAATGACACAATTCTTACAAAATATTCCCGTAAAGGCATTAGGTAGCATGGAATTTATTGCAGAAACATGTGCTTTATTGGCAAGTCCGAGTGCAGCTTTTGTAACTGGCGCAACGTGGGATATTAACGGTGGATTATTTATGCGTTAAGCCTTTTGCATAACGTATAAGAGGGAGAAAAATCATGACTACACTATATAAAGTTGTTGTCAAAAACCGTCGAGTTGAAGGTGAAAATGTTGCAGTCATGGAGTTTGAATCAGCAACATCAAAAGCTTTGCCTAATATTGAGGCAGGTGCTCATATTGATGTGCATCTACCGAATGGCATGGTTCGTCAATATTCACTCTGTCAAAATCCAAGCCAACATGGGGTATTTCGATTAGGTATCCTACGTGATCCTGAGTCACGTGGTGGTTCAGTATCTGCATTTAATGATCTAAAAGATGGCATGGAAATTGAAGTCAGTGAACCTAAAAATCTATTTCCATTGGTGCAAGCGAAACATAGCGTGCTAATTGGTGGTGGTATTGGTATCACCCCTTTGATCACGATGGCTTACCAATTGGCACAAGAAGGTGCCTCATTCGAGCTGCATTATTGCGGTTCAAGTCCAGAACGATGTGCATTTGTAGATGAAATTAAAAATGGTGAATTGGAAAATTTCACAAAATTTCATTTTAAATCAGAAGGTGCAAGCCACCGTGAATTTTTTGAATCGGCAATTAAAGATATAGACCCTGAAAGTCATATCTATACTTGCGGTCCAAATGGATTTATGGACTGGGTCATTAATTTAGCCGCGACGCAAAACTTTCCAGAAAATCAAATTCATAAAGAATATTTTCAAGTTGAAATTGAAACAGGTGGTGAAGCATTTGAAGTGGTCGCACAACAAAGCGGCAAAATTATCATGGTGGATGCAGAAGAAACCATTTTACAAGCATTGGCACGTGAAGGCATTGAGATAGAAATGTCGTGCGAACAAGGTGTTTGTGGCACATGTATGTGTGATGTGATTGAAGGTGAACCAGATCACCGTGATGTGTATTTTACAGATGAAGAAAAAGCCAGTAATGAACAGATTCTAGTGTGTTGTTCACGATCAAAATCGGCACGGCTGGTCCTTGATATTTAGGCTGTTAATGTAACGATAGAGCATATCAAGTTTGTGTGGAAATAGGGAAAACAAGATTCAGGAGTGAATAAAATGAATTCATTAAAAACAATGGAAAATGTCAAAATTGACCCAATGAAATTCCGTCGTGCATTAGGGAATTTTGCGACAGGTGTGACCATCATGACCGCACAAAATGCTGATGGTGAAAAAGTGGGGGTGACAGCAAATAGCTTTAACTCAGTATCACTCGACCCTGCTTTGATTTTATGGAGTATTGATAAAAATTCTTCAAGCTATCATGTGTTTGAACAAGCGACACATTTCGCTGTAAATATTTTATCGGGTTCACAAATTGAACTTTCAAACAAATTTTCACGACGTAATATCGATAAATATGAAGGTACCAGTTATCACGAAGGTGCAGGTAAAGCTCCAATTTTAGACAATTGTTCAGCGGTATTTGAATGTGAACGCCACCAGATTTTAGAAGGTGGAGATCATTGGATTATTGTCGGGAAAGTGGTGAATTTCCATGACGAAGGACGTAGTCCTTTAGTTTATCACCAAGGTGCATATTCTGGCGTTACACCACACCCACTATTGCAAGTAAAAGATAGTATTGAAGACACTGCAGATGTCGGAGAAATGCATCAAGGGCATCTATACAGTAATGTGTGTTATCTCATGAGTCGTGCATTTAAATTTTACCAAAATGACTATATTCCAAAGCAATTAGTGACAGGTTTTAGAACCAGTGAAGCACGGTTGCTCTTGGTTTTAGGCAGTGGAACTGCATCGAATAAAAATGATTTACCACGTGATATTGCGATGCCAATGCGTGAAGTAGAGCAATCAGCTGCCATCTTAGCCAAAGATGGGTTGCTTGAAGAAAGAGATGGTTTTTATCGTTTGACTGAAAAAGGTAAAAAAACAGCGCATTATTTATTTGATATTGCGGATAGTCATCAAAACGAGGTTTTAGCAAAATACTCGAAAGATGAACAGGACTCTTTTATCAAAATACTTAAAGACATCGCAGGCGTGATCTAATTCAAAAGCTATCTATAAGTTGACAGGCATTTTCTATATTTTGTCTGCCAACTTGGCTTTGATTTACGACAACAGATTGAAATGATTTAAGCTACAAAATACAGTTTTAAATGAAAATTACAGTTAAATTTAAATGATTAAAAGAGAGACATGATATGGCACTGGAAAAACAAGCGGTAATTCAAAGTACTGTTTCTTTACACGAACTGATCCAATCCGTTTTCAATGCAAAAGAAACAGATGAGCAATTGGCTCAAATGGTTGAATACTTTAGTGAAGATTTTGAAATGGTTGGTGCAGCAGGTAAGCGCATCCAATATGCACAAGTTTTACAGCTATTTAAAAACAATCAAGGCAATCTTTCTGATCTAAAAATTGAAATTTCAGATCCGGAAGTCGTTTTACTAAAAGATGATGCAGCTTTATTAAACTATACAGAAACACATCATCGTGATGCTGGAACAACAAGCCGTAGAGCTTCGGCTTTATTGGTTGAAGAAAAAGGTAAAATGCTATGGCGCTATTTACAAGAAACATTTCTTGTTTGATGAGCCTTAATTCAAAGAAAACATAGCCTGAAGTGGTTATGTTTTCAATTATTTCGCTTCAAACAAATTAACATTTAGTTCTGTTTAAAGTCGTCTTTTTCTTGATCTTAAATCTTCATATTTATTATCTGAGAGGATTATACAAATGATCACTAGATCCAGATAAAGATGCGAAAAACTCTATTACCAAAATTCAAAGTGAAATTAGCCATATGAATGTCCTTCAAAGATTCTTTGCAACTCTTTGAAGAACAATTTTTTAATTTATTCCATAGCCTGCTTATACATATTTTAAACCACAGGTTTAGCAATTTATTTCAATACATTCAGATTAATAGCATTTGGAGAATATTAATGAACCATGATCAATGGATTTGTAAAAGTATTAGTGAATTATTAGATGTGATTGAAAAAAACGAAGTAGACTTGGAAACGATCATTGATTCTTTTTATTCTAGAATTGAACAAAGTGATCCAGATATTCAAGCATGGCAGTTTCTTATTTCAAAAAAAGAATATTTAAATCAATATTATAGTAATGAGGAATTTTATAAAAATTCGGTTTTAAAAGGATTACCTTTTGCCGTAAAAGATGTGATAGATACTGCAGGCATCGAAACCCGTATGGGTTCAAAAATTCATAATAATCGTGTTCCTAACATGGATGCTGCCGTGGTTATTGCAATTAAAAAGGCTGGCGGCATTTTGATGGGTAAAACGGTAACTACCGAATTTGCTTTTTTTAAGTCTGGCAAAACGAAAAACCCACATGATCCGAAGCGCACACCAGGCGGTTCTTCAAGTGGTTCTGCGGCGGCAGTTGCTGCACATATGACACCGTTTGCATTAGGTACTCAAACAGCAGCTTCCGTAATACGACCTGCTGCATATTGTGGTTGCATGGCATATGTAGCAAGCCATTCAGAATTTTCACTTAGAAATATTCAACCACTCGCACAATCTTTAGATAGTTTGGGCATGTTTGCAAATGATTTCTCTGACCTACTATTGATGAGACGAATCATTCAATTACGTAGTGATTTAGATTCTAAGCAAATGGCTAAAGAGAATCTAAGAGTTGGCGTTTATTCTGGTGATCAATTAGGTGAAATAGAACCTGAAATGCAATATGCAATGAAAGGGTTTATGAGTAGTGTACAGCGTGAATCCATCACATTTGTACAACTCCCAGAAGATATCGACATTAAAGCATTGGCTGATCATCATTATAAGATTATGGCATTTGAAGTGGCGCGAAATTTACAATATGAATTTCATACGGGTTTAATGGATGAATATATCACTGAACTTATTCATACTGGTCTGAATATGGCTCATGCTGATTATTTAGAACATCTTCAATCCGTTGAAAAAATCAAAACAGACTATGTAAATTGGATGAACAAGGCATCTATTGATCTCACGATTGCACCAGCTGCACCGGGTATTGCACCACTTGGTTTAGAAAAAACTGGACAACCTTTTATGAGCCGTCCATGGCAAGTCATGGGTTTACCTGTAACAACTTTCCCTATGGCGCATCAGCAAAACATGCCACTCGGTATTCAACTGGTGGGTAAATTTCATCAAGATGATGAATTGTTAGAGCACAGTGATTATCTATTTAAATTGTCGCAATCTAAAGGTTGAAATTTAAATAAATAGCGAACCTTTAAAAGTCTGAAACATGAACAAATAAGATATTACAAATATTGAATATGTAATATATGGTAGTTATTACAGCGATTAATGATTTTTTTATTTGAAAAAAATGACTATTACCAAAACAGGCAAAGATGGGCATGTAAGGGCTTTGTTGCACAAAGATTGGAAATGCAAAACGCCCCTAATTGAGCCAAATTTAAGGCGTAACTTGGGTAAGTGGTCGACCTAATTCCGTAAATCTGTTGAGGACTGCTACACGTGTATGTATCTCATTCACTTGGCTATCAAAACTCCTTGTATTGAGTTTATCTCCTAATAATTTAATGCAGTACATCTTAGTTTCAACCAAACTTCGCCGATGATAGCCTGACCATTTTTTCCATAGTGTCCTGCCTAAACGTGTAACTGTTCGAAGTAATTCATTTCGCTCTAGCGAGCTACTCTTTATATCTTTCCATGGTTTCGCATTTTTTCTAGGTGGAATCACCGCATGCGCTTGCCGATCTGCAATGACCTGACGGCATTGCTTGGTGTCATAAGCTCCATCGGTATAAACAGAGTCAATCTGCTCATCTTGTGGAATCTGATCGAGTAAATCACCAAGCACTTATGAATCACTCATATTATTTGTAGTGAGTTGAATGGCGCGTATTTGAAGGGTTTCAGCATCTATACCAATATGAAGTTTACGCCATTGGCGACGATATTCAGGTCCATGTTTCTTGCGTTTCCATTCGCCCTCACCTAGAAACTTCATGCCTGTAGAGTCCATGAGTAGATGCAGCCCATCGCTACTTTTTTGGTAGCTGATTACAATATCAATATGCTTTTGTCTTCTACAAAGCGTGGTGTAATCTGGAGCTATCCAATTTAATCCGCAAAGTTTAATCAGACTTTGCACAAAGCCAGTAGCCATACGTAAAGACAGACGAAATAAGGATTTAATCATTAAGCAGCATTGGATGGCTGCGTCGGAGTAGGTTTGATTTCGCCCTTGTTTGCCTTTTGATGGCGCATACCATTGCGTAGCAGGATCAAACCAAATGGCAATATTTCCGCGACTCATGAGTGCTCGGTTATATGCGGGCCAATTGGTTGTGCGGTAGATTTTGTGTGTAGGCTTCTTCATTTGAAAATTATATCGCTGAAAAAAGCCTTTACAGATAGGTTTGTGCAACAAAGCCTTTTTAAATCCTTAACTGAAAGCTCCTCCCTTTTTTAAAGGGAAGTTGGGAGGGATTTTAAAAAGATGATTTATTCGAAAAATCCCCCTAAATCCCCCTTTGTAAAAGGGGGACTTCCTTTTTTATTTAGATGTCCCATCCACCAATTTTGCACCAGTCATCGACTGCAACTCTTCAAAGCTCAGACCGTCTACTTTTTCAATCACGGTCATGCCTGTAGACGTTACATCAATAACGCAAAGGTCGGTATAAATACGGTCTACGCATTTCAAGCCA
Source organism: Acinetobacter sp. SH20PTE14 (assembly GCF_021391555.1). Taxonomy (NCBI): domain Bacteria; kingdom Pseudomonadati; phylum Pseudomonadota; class Gammaproteobacteria; order Moraxellales; family Moraxellaceae; genus Acinetobacter; species Acinetobacter sp. SH20PTE14. The sequence goes on from NZ_CP090068.1 coordinate 20,938, forward strand.
GTAGCAGGGTAGCTTAATTCCGCGACAATTTTTGGTTCGCCTTTTTTGGTTACATGATCTGTGGTGATAAAGACTTTTTTCGCACCTACAGCCAAGTCCATTGCGCCACCCACCGCAGGAATGGCATCGGGTGAGCCTGTATGCCAGTTGGCAAGGTCGCCATTTTCAGCCACTTGGAACGCACCGAGTACAGCAATATCTAAGTGACCACCACGCATCATGGCAAATGAGTCGCCGTGATGAAAAAATGCACCGCCAGTCAGCATGGTGACAAATTCTTTGCCCGCATTAATCAGCTCAGGGTCTTCTTGACCTTTTTCTGGTGGTGGGCCAAAAGCCAACAGACCATTTTCAGAGTGTAAAAATACGTCTTTGTCTGAAGGTAGGTAATTCGAAATTTTCGTTGGTAAACCAATGCCTAAGTTCACATAAGCACCATCTGGAATATCTTGGGCCACACGCTCAGCAATTTGATCACGGCTTAATTTGATATAACTCATTTTTAAATCTCCGTATCCAATGATTGAGCAGGTGTAACTTGAACAACGTGTTGAACAAAAATCCCTGGGGTGATGATATGTTCTGGATCTAAGCCTCCCAGTTCAACCACTTCAGATACTTGCGCAATAGTTACATCGGCAGCCATGGCCATAATTGGCCCAAAGTTACGTGCAGATTTGTTGTAAACCAAGTTGCCCCAACGGTCGCCTTGATGTGCTTTGATGAGTGCAAAGTCGGCTTTGATTGGATTTTCTAAAACAAAGTCTTTGCCTTCATAATTGAGTGTCGGTTTACCTTCAGCTAAAAGCGTACCGAAACCTGTAGGCGTATAGATTGGGCCTAAACCCATCCCCGCCGCTTGAATACGACATGCTAAATTACCTTGTGGCACAAGTTCTAATTCAATTTTTCCTGCTCGGTAAAGTTCATCAAAGACCCAAGAGTCAGACTGGCGTGGGAAAGAACAAATGATTTTACGGACAGAGTCTGCTTTAAGTAGTTTCGCAAGGCCATAATAACCATTGCCTGCATTGTTATTCACAATTACGAGGTCTTTGATGCCAAGCTTAATCAGTCCGTCAATCAATTCAGCAGGCTGACCAGCTGTCCCAAAGCCACCGATCATGACAGTTGAACCATTTTTAATTTGGGACAGTGCATCCATTAAGGATGTTGAGCTTTTATCAATCATATGCCTACTCTTATTTGTATATGCTTAAATTGCTATGCGTAAATATCATTTCAAAAATACCTATGCATAAAAATTATTGGGTTGTTATCACTGTACAATTAGGAGCTATTTCAAGCTGCGCCTTTAAAACTCCTGTAATACATCTCAGTATATAAATTATAGATAAACCACCCTAAAAATTAGAGTGGTTTAATGTTCTGATCAGCTATCATTTTCACGAACTGAAGAAGGATGGCGGTTCAACGCTGTTACTTGAATATCCATATATGGGTAGAGTGGTAAACCTTGCAAAATGTTGTGCAACTCTTCATTGCTTTCAACATCAAAAATACTGATATTTGAATATTGACCCGTAATACGCCAAATATGGCGCCATTTACCTTGGCGCTGTAAATCTTGTGAATAAGTTTTTTCAACAGCTTTAATTTCATTGGCTTTATCGCTTGGCATATCTAAAGGGATATGTACGTCCATTTTGACTTGGAAAAGCATGATGGCTCCTTAAATTATTGACAACGTAGGTTGTCGATTTTATTTTCGTCCATCTCAATACCTAAGCCTAAACCTGTAGGGATTTGTAGCTCAAAGTTTTCATATTTAAGTGGCGTTTTTAAAATTTCTTTAGTCAGTAATAATGGACCAAATAACTCAGTGCCATATGCTAAATTGCTGAAAGTTGAAAATACGTGGGCTGAAGCAACTGTGCCTACAGAGCCTTCGAGCATGGTGCCGCCATATAAGTCTATACCGGCAAGATTGGCAATCTTTCCAACTTCACAGCCCTCAAGTAAGCCACCTGATTGTGCAACTTTTACTGCAAATACAGAGGCAGCGTTTCGTTTTGCCAGTTTATAAGCACTTTGTGGGCCCATAAGTGATTCATCTGCCATGATCGCAATATCAAATTTACGGGTTAAGCGTTCCATGGCATCTATGTTATGAATGGCACAAGGCTGTTCAATCAGGTCAATGCCGCCATCTTGTAGCATTTGAATGCCTTTAATTGCGGTTAACTCTGACCATGCACGATTGACATCGACACGAATCGAAATGTCATCACCTAAGGCTTTTTTGATTGCCAATACATGTTCAACATCTTGTTCAACAGGGCGTGAACCGATTTTTAGCTTGAAAACATTATGACGCTTGCTAGCAATCATCTTTTGCGCTTCAAGAATGTCTTTTTCAGTATTACCAGAAGCCAATACCCATAACACTGGAATACTGTCTCTTAGACGACCACCTAAAACCTCACTAAGAGGCACACCCAGACGCTGTGCTTTGATATCGAGTAATGCAGTTTGAATGGCACATTTTGCAAAACGGTTACCATTAATATTGCGATTAATGACCTGCATAATTTGAGCGACATTCACATCTTTAAATGTTTTGAGTAGAGGTGCGAAATAAGTTTCAATATTGGTTTTGACGCTTTCAGGGCTTTCTTCGCCATATCCTAAGCCACCAATAGTGGTGGCTTCGCCCCAACCGATAAAACCGTCGTCTGTGCTGATTTTAACCAGTACGAGAGTCTGAGTTTGCATTGTTGCAACAGCCATCTTATGCGGACGGATCGTTGGAATCTCAACAAGCAATGTTTCTATAGTTTTATACATTGCAAAAATCTTCTATGTTTAACTATTTGTATACCCTAAGTTAATGTAATATCTTAAACTAGAGCTAAATTGGTATTTTTGAATACTTAAAAGGTATATAAATGGAATTAAGACATTTACGTTATTTTGTGACGGTTGTTGAAGAACAAAGCATTACCAAAGCTGCAGATAAACTCTGTATTGCTCAGCCTCCTTTGAGCCGACAAATTCAAAAATTAGAAGAAGAATTAGGCATTACCTTATTCGAACGAGGATCTCGCCCAGTTAAAACAACAGAGGCAGGGATGTTCTTTTATGAACATGCTGTGCAAATTTTGACGCATACAGCTCAAGCGACCTCAATGGCACAGCGAATCAATGCTGTGGATAAGACAGTTCGGATCGGCTACGTCGGTTCTTTACTTTATGCTTTGTTGCCTCAAATCATTTATTTATTTCGTCAGCGACATCCAGATACACATGTAGAATTAATCGAGTGTGGCACGCGGGATCAGATTGAAGCCCTAAAAGCAGGTAAGATTGATATTGGTTTTGGTCGATTGCGATTATCCGATCCAGCCATCAAACGTTTATTATTACGTAAAGAGCGCTTAAAACTGGCGGTACATAAAAATCACTATCTGGCAGAATTTATTGATACTGGCGTTTACCTGTCCCAAATTGTCAAAGAATCCATCTTTTCTTATCCCATTGCGCCTAAACCTAATTTTTCGACATTAATTCAGTCTATTTTTACGGAATTAGGCTTAGTCCCGAAAGAGCTTATAGAAGTTCGTGAAATTCATTTAGCACTCGGTTTAGTTTCCTCTGGCGAAGGGATTTCGATCATTCCTGAAAGTGCCAGTGAAATTGGCATGAAAAACTTAAGCTATATTCCAATTTTAGACTTAGAAGCTTATTCGCCAATTTCATTATCGGTCAGAAATATGGATCAAAGTTCATACATTCCCGATATTTTAGAATGCATCAAAGAAGTATTCGCCGAAGAGGGGAAGCCAGTTCAACTCAATGATGATTAACATAATGGTTGGTAAGCTGCACTGAAGTTTTCATTAATGTGCTTATTTAGGATAGATTCAAAAGAGTCCTCTCTTTTGACGAATCAGAACTTGGCCGTCTTAAAAAATCGGCAATGTATTTTAGTTCTTGTTCATCATTGATTAAGCCCTGTTGGATGGTCTCAATTTGCTTTTCAATGTTGCTCAGCACGTTTTGACATTGCTCAATGACATCATCCAAATAGTTGTCTATTTTCTGCAATAAATCATTCGAAATTTCAGTATATAAACGCTCATTCCCAATGGCTAAGATGTTCTCACCCTCGTCTGCATATATGACTTCGTATGCCAAATGCTCCGAAAACTCTAAATGCTCAAGCGGCATAAATTTCAACTGATAATCAACCAAATGATTTGAAATGTGTACTGCCAGTAATTGATTGGTTTGCTGTGTAAGCGTGCGATATAAATCAGGCAAGGCTTGCTGCTCGGCAAATTGTTCTAATAGGCTCGGTAAAGTGGCAATAACGCTGCGCCAAGTCTGTGTCATGATTTGAGACTTATGCTGCACAAATACATTGCTTGCATTGTTCAAATACACCTGCAATTGATTGAGCTGCGGCACAACTTCAAGTTGTAACGGCGCTAAGATTTCTTCTTGCAAATGATGAAGCAAGGCTTCAGCAGGTTTTCGCTGTTTATAGGCCAAGGCGGGTTCAATTAAATGTAAAAGAGCATCAAATAGGCTATTAAATCCAGCAGATTGCATAGCTTGATCATTAAAATCTGCATCTTTTAACATTTGCGAAGAAATCGATACTGGCGCTTGCAATAAGTCAGGAGTAACTTTCATTTCTACCAGCTGTGCCGTGGCACGCGTGTAGACGTCCTGTTCCTGCAAACTGCGTTGAACCGAATTTTTATTGCATAAGACTTGGCAAATTTCTCCATCCACCTCGTCTTCTTCAAAATAATCACTTCTGGTAATCACAGGTAGTAAGGGTTTATGTCTACGTAATTCCTGTCCCAAAGCCATGAGTTCTTTGACTTGACCGGGTGAGGATGAACTGCTTAACCATAAAACACCATCGGCACTGTCTAAAAACCGTTGAGTTAGTTCGGCATTTTGGGGAGTTACAGAATGCAGTCCAGGCGTGTCTAATAAAATTAAATTATGACCGAGGCAAACACCTTGTAAACGTGAGGTAGTCTCTGTGGCACCTTCTTTTAAAGGTTTATCACTTTCGGTGATATTTCCAGCATCGAGATAAAAATAATCAACGCTTTGTTGTCGTCTACGGAAACTTTCAGCCAAGACATTACATAATGAACTTTTACCAGCATTAAATTTGCCAAAAATCAGTAAAATGATTTTATCTTCAAAATGTTCAGCAACAGACTGTGCATCTTTGAGTCGATCTAGATGTGTTTCCCAGTAACTTAGATAATGTTCAAGTTGGGTATTTAAAGCCACAATCGCAGTAGATATTTGGCTGGATGAACTCAATCCGTTACTGTTTAAACGTCGTTCATTTAGATTGGTTGCCAGTTGCTGATGCCAAGCCTGCATTTTATTTAAATGCGGTAGAATATCTTGCTCAGGCTGATCGAAAGCATCGGAACTTTGGATCAAATGTTGAATTGGACTTTCAATCGAAGTTTGAATCAAATCAGTACTCATAATGCTCCCTCCAAAGTTTCTGTTGCTTGTTGGGCTTGTACAATGAGTTGAAGTCGTTGCTCTAGATTCTGCAGTTGGTTTTTCAATTGCATGCGATCGGCCGAGACTTCAAAATAGTGTGTGAATTCACGTCGCAAACGATCACGACCTGATTCTTCGTCAAAAATAAGTTTTAAATCCTTACGCAGTTTGACCGAAACCCCCATGACCGCAACCATCACAGTATCCAAACTACGGACATTACTTTTTTGTGTATCAGGTAAACCAATCACACCATATCGTACTAAGTGACTGTTGATTTCGATACAAGCGCGAGAATACGCTACTTGAATACGGTTACGATCTCGTTTACCCGCAGTCACTTTATACATATTGGCAAAGGAATCTGGTTCTAAAGAATCGTCTTTTCCTGAAATCTGCAGAATGGGCTGTAAATCCTCACGAACTTTGTCTAGCACTTGATTGAGATCATGTAAAAAGGATTCAGATTGCTGTTCAAGTGTTGCAGTAACTTGATGGATATTGGTTTGAATCGAATTTTGCAATTCAGATGTTTCTGATTTAAGTTCAGTAAAGATCTTATTTTTTTCAAACTGGCGTACTGTTGATACTTTTTCAATCATGCTGTTGAGCTTTTGCTTTAGTTCTGGAATACCACTGCGTTGAACTAGGAGTGGTTTAGAATTGACTAAGCCTTGGCGATGACGCGTTGCAGAAACAGGCAGAACATTGGCATCTGGCGCTTGTTTCTTAATACTGTCAATAATATGTGCTAAAACATCTGCATCTGGTGCTTGGTCGATTTGTGTCAACACGAGTACGCTTTGGCGCCGTGTTTGCTGTTCATCCTGTTTGAATTGCTGAAATAAATGTAATTCATACGGATCGAATTCACCCTCACGAACCGAATGGATCATTAAGCGGATATCCGCTTCGGTCCACATCGCATCTTGCGCATATTGGTCGTCAATGGCTGCGACATCAGCATCTAAACCTGGTGCATCTAACCAGCGAATATTATGCTTTAAATGTTCAGATAGGGTGACGGTTTCACGTTTATCTGCAACAGAGAAAATGTCATCGCCAATGAGTTCATTTAAAAGTCGGCTTTTACCGTGGTTATATTTGCCAATCACCGTCACGGTGGGAAATTGTCCTGCTAATAAGATGGCACGAAGCCGAGCCAAAGTCCTATTTCGCTCTGGAAGAATGGCTAAAATTTCATTTTGTGCTGCATCAAAAATACGAATATCCATATAATTTTCTATTTATCCATAAAGCAAATCAGGCTAGTCCATTGCTGGCAGCCTGATTACAAGATTCAAAATTAGATTTATATTTGCATCAAGCTTGCAAGCGCGGGCGGTCTACCACTTGGTTATCAACTCCATCGACAAGTCGGCTTAATTTTAGATCAAAGACCATTTCAGCAAATGGACCTTCTACGCCGTTGGCTTGACTTGTCGCAGGATCGGTATGCTCAATCGCTTCAACCACTAGGCCTTCACGAGTTGCAAAAGCGAAGTCATCGTAGGTGTACGGGTCGCCAGCAACGTTAATTTGCGTAGTTAGTTTGCGATGACCATCTGCTGACACAAAAAAGTGGATGTGCGCAGGACGGTTACCGTGCCGACCTAATTGATTTAACAATTGCTGTGTTGGACCATTTGGTGGGCAGCCATAACCTGATGGCAGAATCGTTTGTACACGATAATGGCCTTGTGCATCCGTCATAATAGTACGGCGCATATTGAACGGTGTTTGTTCGCCAGTTGGGTCAAAGTGTGAATAGAAACCTTTGGTATTGGCATGCCAAATTTCAACTTGTGCATTTGGAATCGGTTGACCATCTGCATTGTAAATTGTGCCATGCAAAATAAGCGTATGGCCATTTGGATCGCTGCCATCATCCATACGGGCAAAGCCTTGTGACACAGGCGCGCCAGCCACATAAAGTGGGCCTTCAATGGTACGTGGCGTTGGGTTATCAATACCTAAAGCGGCATCCGCGGCATCCATACGCATATCGAGGAAATGGTCAAAACCTAAACCAGGGGAAAGCAATCCAGCTTCATGACTTGTACCGAGTTGGTTTAAATATGCAATTGCCGCCCAATATTCGTCAGAAGTAATTTCTAAATCTTCGATGGTTTTAAATAAATCAGAAACTACGCGGTGGATAATTTGTTTGATACGTGGATTACCACCTTCTTGCTCAAGACCACTGAGTAGATTTATAAAATTTTGTACTTCTTCCGTGTTAAAAATTTTAACATTTGCGGCTGTCATGGCTATCTCCTTCATGTTGCCATAATGCTGGTCCACTTCATAATTATTCAATCGTTGTATGAGTTAAGCCTGCATTGATTCTTAAATTGTATATCCGTTCATATATACCTTAATTAAATGTTATAACCTTATCTAGTCTTGTTTTGGTATCTTTAAATACTTAAAAGGTATATTTAAGGAATGTAGTTCTAAAAAATTAATCTAAGCTGGATAGTTCTTATTAACATAAAGCTTAAATGATCATGAAACTAATTAAGCTCATTTGAGTGCAATGAAATGACTAAAATTAGAAAAATCGAATATTGAAACTGGTCATCTAAAAGGGGGGTGACTAATTTATATGAGCTTTGATTAAATATAGGACTATTTTATTTACATTCATTTCATATCGATAGATGTTACATATTTAAGTCTTGCTAATTGCAATAAAAGCTTCTAATAAAACATCAGAATCAAGCAAACTAACTGATCATTACAACATCTTTAATCTATTTTATCGTTTGAAAACTTCATCTCCATAAAAAATATAATGTTTTGACTTATGAATATTCCTTTCATGTGAATAATTTAGGCGATTTTACTATTTAAGGTATATAAATATACTTAAAATAACATTGAATTTTCCATGTAAATAAACAATATTGATGCTATGCAGTCATAAAAAATGGTCAGAGATGGCATGAAGTATAAAGGCTAGCTTTGTCGGGATGACTTAACTCATTGATTGGAACAGATGAGAAAAATTCAATTTGATTTGTATTGTATAAGGATATTAAATGAATAAATTACCAGCATTAGCATTATTAACCGTCTGTTGTAATGGGGCTGTGTATGCTGATTTTGTCGAAGACAGCCAAACCACACTAAATTTTAGAAATTTTTATATGGAGCGTGATAACACAACGATCCCTAATGTAGGTAGCTGGTCACAAGCACTTGGTCTAAAATTTAGTTCAGGTTATACAGATACACCAGTACAGGTGGGATTAGATGTAACATCTAGCTATGCTTTACGTCTGACTGATCACAACGCTGAAAGACCTGATACGATTCTTCCATTCGACTCAATCAAAAATAAGCAAGAACGCAGCTATAATAAATTTGGCGCGACTTTAAAGCTCAAATATAAAGACTCTGAATTATTAATCGGTGAGCTGTCGCCACGTACGCCAGTCGCTTATATTGATGAGTCACGTCAATTGGCAACGACCTATGCAGGTGTTGCATTTGAAAATAAATCAATTGATAACTTAAAATTTTCATTGGGTCGCATCACGCATATTAATGCACGTAATGATGATGAGTTTGAGAAATTAAGTTTATTTGCCCCAGGTAAACCACACATGGAAAGTGATGGTTTGAACTATGTTGGTTTTGACTATAAATTCACTCCTGCAGTTGATGGATCATATTGGTTCGGGCAACTTGAAGATATTTATCAGCAACATTTTTTAAGTGCAGCGTACAACACCACTGTGGGTGCAACTAAGCTGAAATTGGATGCGCGTTATTTCCATAACAGTGAAGATGGTGATGCATATTACGGAAATATTGATAGTCAAACCTTAGGTGTTCAAGCCAATTTAAGTAATGGTCCACATTCATTCGCAGCAGGCGTACAAAAAAATAAAGGCGAAACCAACTTCCCAACATTTGATGGATATGCACCGCAACCATTTTTACATACATGGTCAACACTAGGGTTTATTAAACCTGAAGAACTGACCTATCACGCACAATATTCGTATGATTTTAAAGATGTAGGCGTACCTGGTTTGCGTACCACACTCCGTTATTTATACGGAACAAATATTGAACGTCCGGGTCTATCAGACAATAAAGAAACCGAAGCAAACTTTATCTTAGGTTACACCGTTCCAGAAGGTAAGTTGAAAGGACTTGGCTTAGAGTGGCGCTATATCGATACCACAACCAAATACGGTGCGGGTCATAGCGCAGGAAATGATTTTGTAGAAAATCGATTCATTACGACTTACAGCATGAAATTCTAATTGGATTCAACGTGTAGGTTAAAAGAATAGCAAGGAGAGAATAATGACTTTAAGTAAACTAGTATGTGCAACCAGTGTCTTGGCAGCCTCTATTGTTTGTGCACACGCTGAAATCAAAGTAGGCGTAATTACTTCATCATCTGGCCCAATCGCTATGGTGGGTATCCCTCAAAAAAATACCATCGCTTTACTGCCTAAAAAAATTGGCAATGAGACTGTACGTTATTTTTCTCTCGATGATGCCAGTGATCCAACTGCATCAGTAAAAGCAGTTGAAAAATTAATTAAAGAAAACAATGTCGATGCCATTATTGGTCCATCAGGATCGCCAAATGCTTCAGCAGTCATTGGAACAGTGGCAAAAGCACAAGTTCCGCTATTAGCACCAGTAGGTACAGCATCTGTAGTCTTACCGATGAATGCTCAAAAAAAATGGGTATTCAAGACCACTCAAAATGACGACATTATTGCTGCAGCTCTCATCCAAGACATGGTGAAACGTAAGTTCAAAACCATCGGATTTATTGGTACAGCAGATCCTTATGGTGAAAACTGGGGCAAGGTTGTGAGTGCATTAGCTAAAAAGCATGGCATTCAAGTCGTCGCTCAGGAGTCTTTCCAGCGTCAAGATACGTCTTTGACAGGTCAAGCGCTGAAACTGATCAGTAAAAAGCCACAAGCAATTTTAATTGCCGCACCTGGCAGTGCAGCAGTTCCGCCTCAAACAGCACTATTTGACCGCGGTTACCGTGGCCAGATCTATCAAACCCATGGTGCTGCATTGGATCAGTTCTTAAAACTAGGTGGTAAGAAAGTAGAAAATACAATCTTAGCTGCGAGTTTGATGCTGGTGATTAATGAAATTCCGAGCAGCCATCCGTCTAAAGCAGTTGCTACTAAATATATGAACGCCTACAAGACGCAATATAAACAGACTCCTGCGACTTTCGGGGCGAACGTTTACGATGCTGGAATTTTGTTGGAAAAAGCAGTGCCTGTCGCTTTAAAAACAGCTAAACCGGGTACTCCGCAATTCCGTGCAGCACTACGTAATGCTTTAGAAAGCACAAAAGAAGTGGCGGGTACTCAAGGTGTTTATAACATGACGCCAACAGATCACAGCGGCTTTGATAAACGTGGTCGTGAAATGATTATTGTGAAAAATGGTCAGTGGAAGCTTTTGAAATAAAACTGATAGAGATAAAAAGTTAAATTATTCGGGTGGAGGCGTCCCTTTACTCGAATATTGACTCACCCACAGGAAAGGCGGGGAGACGTTATGGATTTAGATATTGCCTTGGTACTTGCACAGGATGGCATCACCAGTGGTGCGATTTATGCCTTATTGGCACTGTGCATTATTCTTGTATTTTCAGTGACACGAATATTATTAATTCCTCTGGGCGAATTTGCAGTTTTTGGTGCACTTACTTTGGCATCTATTCAGGCCGGTAAACCAAGTTTAATTGTTTGGTTGGTGGCTGCATTCTTTGTGGTAAATACTTTATTAGATCTATATGCCAAAGTCAGACACAACAGTATTTTTAATATCAAGCTATTTGCCGGAAGCCTAATTTATATAGGTGTTTTATTACTGGCTATGTATAAGTTGGACCTTGATCAGTTACCGATGTGGGGACAAATTATATTAACCTTAGCGGCAATTATTCCGTTGGGCCCTCAAATTTATCGCACTTTTTTCCAACCTTTGGTTAGCGCAAAACCTTTAGTTTTACTGATTGTTTCTATTGCGGTGCACGTGGTTTTGGTGGGCTTAGGTTTAGTTATATTTGGCCCTGATGGTGCGCAAACCCAATCCTTTAGTGATGCAACGTTTAATCTTGGATCTTTAACGGTCAATAGCCAAACGTTGGTGATCATCGCGGCATTCTTTATTTTGATCCTTGTATTGTGGTATTTCTTCGAGAAAACCCTTTATGGCAAGGCATTACACGCCACTGCAGTCAATCGTATTGGTGCACAGCTTATGGGAATTTCACCCATCTTTGCTGGAAAACTCACTTTTGTTATGGCGGCATTTATTGGCGCGCTTTCAGGCATTCTGATTGCTCCAATCACCACTTTATATTATGACTCTGGATTTATTCTAAGTTTAAAAGGCTTTGTTGGCGCCATTATTGGTGGTTTGATCAGCTTTCCTTTTGCGGCCATTGGCGCTGTTGTCGTCGGAGTTATTGAATCGTTCTCTATGTTTTGGGCCAGTGATTACAAGGAAATTATTGTCTTCACACTCATTATTCCATTTTTACTGTGGAAATCCCTAACGACACGCCATGTAGAGGAGGACGAAGAATGAAATCTAAATACTTAATTTTAATTTTTGCTCTAATCGTATTCATCAGTCCGCTTATTTTACCGACCTATCAAGTGACGTTACTCAATTATATTGGCTTAAATGCATTGGTTGTCCTCGGTTTAGTTCTGGTCACTGGTGTGGGTGGAATGACCACCTTTGGTCAGGCTGCACTTGTCGGAATTGGCGCATATACAACGGCCTACCTAACCGTCACTGAACAGCTGCCAAACTTTTTGGCTTGGACAGGTGGCAATCCGTGGTTTGGTCTGTTGTTCGGAATTTTAATTACCTTATGTTCTGCACTATTGGTTGGTGGACTGACACTCAAGCTTTCAGGACATTATTTACCTTTGGGCACCATTGCTTGGGGCATTTCTTTATATTATTTCTTCTCTACCATTGAGTCTTTAGGCGGACATTCAGGGATATCCAATATTCCAAATATCTCGATTGCCGGTTATGCCTTCGATTCGGGTCATAAAATGTATTACCTCATCTGGTTGGTTGTTTTTGCTGCCATTATTGTCACCAAAAACTTGCTCAATTCACGTGAAGGTCGTGCGATGCGCGCCTTAAAAGGCGGTCAGGTCATGGCAGAATCAATGGGTGTGAATACCTTCCGCTCTAAAATGATTGTATTTATGATCGCTTCGATATTTGCCTCCGTTTCAGGATGGCTATATGCGCATACACAAAGCTTCATCAACCCAACACCGTTTGGTTTACAAATGGGTATTGATTACCTATTTATGGCGTTACTGGGTGGTGTAGGCAGTATTTGGGGTGCAATTTTAGGCGCGGGTATATTTACCCTTGTTCGACAATGGTTACAAGACTTCCTGCCAATTGTTTTTGGCGCAGAAGGGCATTATGAAACCATTGTATTTGGCTTGATTATTATTCTATTAATGCAAAAAGCGCCTTCAGGTTTATGGTCATTCATCACAAAACTTGTGCCAGCAAAATTTAAACCCGTAGATATCCATCCCAAGGTAAATCCCGTTTCTCAATCCTTAGCCACGCCAAAGTTACCTGAACAAGGCAGTGTGATTTTAGAGGCTAAAAATGTCACCAAAAAATTTGGTGGTTTAGTTGCCAACAATGACATGAATTTATCGATTCATGCAGGTGAAATACTTGCACTCATTGGCCCGAATGGTGCAGGTAAAAGTACCATGTTCAACCAAATTTCGGGTGTGGATGAACCAACCAGCGGCGAAGTGATATTTAAAGGGCAAAAGATCAATGGTATTCCATCACGTGAAATTGCGCGATTAGGACTGAGCCGAACCTTCCAGCATGTCAAAATTTTGCCAGAAATGACGGTGCTAGAAAACACGGCAATTGGCACGCATTTACGCGGTGAAAAAGGTATTTTTTCTTCTATGTTCTATATGGACCGAGATGAGGAAAATATTTTACTCAATGAAGCGAAAACACAGTTGGAACGCGTTGGCTTAGGCGACTATCTGTATACCGAAGCGGGCAGTTTAGCTTTGGGACAACAACGTATCTTAGAAATTGCACGTGCATTATGCGCAAGCCCAAGTTTGTTATTGCTTGATGAGCCTGCAGCAGGTTTACGTTTTAAAGAGAAACAAGCCTTGGCCGCTTTATTGAATAAACTAAGAGCAGAAGGCATGGCAATTTTACTGGTCGAACATGACATGGATTTTGTGATGAATTTAGCAGACCGTATTGTGGTAATGGAATTTGGTCAAAAAATTGCAGAAGGCTTACCAGAGGATATTCAAAAAAATCCAGCGGTGCTTGAAGCCTATCTTGGAGGTGCTGCATGAGTGATGTCATTCAAAATGCTCAAGGAAAGGCTTTACTTGAAATTTCCAATCTCAGTGTTGCCTATGGCAAAGTTGAGGCATTAACCAATTTCAATATGCGCGTAAACGAGGGGCAGATTGTCTCTGTGGTTGGGCCAAATGGTGCAGGAAAAACCACATTACTTTCAGCCATTATGGGCTTGTTAAGTTCTAAAGGTAATGTTGAATTTGATGGTGCGGTTGAGCAATGTCCTGCAGTAGAACGTATGGTCGTCAGAGGCTTAGGACTGGTGCCTGAAAAGCGAGAGCTTTTTAGTTCAATGAGTATTGAAGATAACCTGATGCTTGGCGCTTTTCAGCGCTATCGTCAGGGGGATCGACAACTGAGTCAAACCTTAAATGAAGTGTATGATATTTTTCCTCGCCTTAAAGAACGCCATAGCCAGCAGGCTGGCACATTATCTGGCGGTGAGCGCCAAATGTTGGCGGTAGGGCGTGCACTTATGGCAAAGCCTAAACTATTAATGTTGGATGAACCGAGCTTAGGTCTTGCACCGTTAATTACCCGTGAAATCTTTAAAGTCATCGACCATTTACGTTCGCAAGGCGTGTCTATTTTATTGGTTGAACAAAATGCACGTGCCGCATTAAAGCTTGCAGATTATGCCTATGTGTTAGAAATGGGTGAACTGTCTATGCACGGTAAAGGCAGTGATCTTGTAGAAGATCCACGCATTATTGAAAGTTATTTAGGCATCAATAGCAAACATCAGGATATTTTAGCGGTGTAATTTAATACCGCTCAACAACATTGATTTGCATGGAGGCAGAAGTGAATTCAGATTCAAAAATTCTCGTCTATGGTGCAGGTGCAATTGGTTGTGTCGTGGCTGCAAGGCTTATCCTTGCAGGCCACAATGTACGTTTGCTCGCACGTGGCGAAAATTATCAGCACATTAAAGTACATGGAATTCATTTAGAGGACTTAACCGGTCAGCATCATATTTATCCTGTGCAAGTGGTCAGCGATCAAGATGATTTAAGCGATCAAGATTATATTTTTATCGCGACTAAATTTCAGGCTTTAACTGAAATTATGCCCAACTTGAAACGTATGCTGCATGAAAAGACTCAAATTATTCCTTTAATGAACGGGATTCCTTTTTGGTATTTTTATGGCATTACCGAACAACAGCCTTTAGCCACAATCAGAGCTTTAGACCCGCACAATACCCTGACTGAAAATTTTCCTCTGCAACACTTGATTGGTGCCGTAGTATTTATCACGGCACAATTGCAGGGGCTGGGGCAGGTCAAATCTACAAATCCGCATTTGCTGATTTTTGGGGAGCCGAATCATCAAATGTCAGATCGGCTACAAGATTTGGTGAACTTATTTGAAAATAGTGGCATTGAAGCACGGCCAGTCGAAAATATTCGCGATCAAATCTGGACGAAAGTGATTGCCAACCTCAGTTCAAATCCATTGTCTGTGGTCGCCAATACGACTTTAGAGCAAATCTACTCAAATACTTATTTAAGTCCAATTTCCAAATCCATTACTCAGGAAGTCAGAAGTGTAGCCGCTTGCTACAGTGCGCGGATTTCAATTGATCCAAATACCTTTATGCAGCTGGGTGCAGAAATGGGCTCAATTTATACATCGATGTGGTATGACTACCAAGACAAGAAAACACTGGAATTGGCAAATATTGCCGATGCAGTGTTTGAGTTAGCTGAGCGCTACGGCTGCGAGTTGCCTGTGACAAAAATAATTTATGAACTAAGCCATTTTTTAAGTGCTCAGTCGATAAAAAATGAGGGATCTTCAACATGAATAATAATTTTCAAAAGCCAATGGATGTCAGTCAGGAAGAATGGGATTTACGGGTAAAGCTGGCCCAATGTTACCATTTGATTGATTTTTTTGGCTGGACCGAGACAATTTTTAATCATGTTTCAGCTCGCTTACCGGGCAATGAACACTATTATTTGGTGAACCCTTTTGGTCTCAATTACACAGAAATAACCCCTGAAAACTTACTTAAGGTAGATTTGTCTGGGAATAAAGTAACGCCCTCTGAATATGATGCCAATCCTGCTGGCTTTGCTTTGCACAGCGCGGTACATGGGGCGCGACATGATATTCGCTGTTTAATCCATACGCATACTACGCCAATCAGCGCAATTGCACAGAAACAACAAGGGTTTAAAAACGATAATTTTTATGGCGCTCAATTGTTTGGCCGCGTGGCTTATCATACCTTTGAAGGGATCACATTATTTGAAGATGAAAAAAAGCGCATGATCCAGAGTTTAGGACAAAAACATATTTTGGTTCTGAGAAATCATGGTGTTGCTGTTGGTGAAAATAGTATTGAAAAAGCATTCTTTTTGCTATGGACGGTTCAGCGCGCGGCGGAAATTCAATGTTTAGCAGACTCCATGCAAAGTGTAGATGTTTTGCTAGAAGATACCATTAAACAAAAATGTGCAGATTTGACCCAGATGCTGATTCAAGATGGCGGATTTGCTGATAAATTTTTTAGGGCAATGGTTAGAAAAATGGAGGAGAGAAGGAGGATATAAAAATAGAATTTTTGAAATGGCACAAAATTATGCACTTGAAATAACAGAAGTTGATATTGAAAGGCAAGAATATGTTGATGAAAATTTCAAACCTATTCTGATGATTAAATCCTTATTCCGTCTGTCTTTACGTATGGTTACTGGATTTGTCTAAAGTCTGATTAAGCTTTGTGGATTAGATTGGACAGCGCCAGATTATTCCACACTGTGCAGAAGACAAAGGCATATCGATATTACAATTGGTTATCAAAAAAGTAGTGGTGGTCTTCATCTACTACTCGTAGACTCTACTGGGCTAAAGTTTTTAGGTGAAGGTGAATGGAAGCGTAAGAAACATAGACCTGAATATCGTCGTCAATGGCGTAAACTACATATTGGTATAGATGCTAAAACACTACACGCTATTCAGCTCACAACCAATAATTTCAGTGATTCACAGGTGCTTGATGATTTACTTAATCAGATTCCACAAGATGAGCAAATTGACTCTGTTTATACCGATGGAGCTTATGACACCAAGCAATGCCGTCAGGTCATTGCAGATTGGCAAGCGTATGCAGTGATTCCGCCAAGAAAAATGCGAAACCATGGAAAGATACAAAGAGTAGCTCGCTAGAGCGAAATGAATTACTTCGAACAATTAAACGTTTAGGCAGGACACTATGGAAAAAATGGTCAGGCTATCATCGGCGAAGTTTGGTTGAAACTAAGATGTACTGCATTAAATTATTAGGAGATAAACTCAGTACAAGGAGTTTTGATAGCCAAGTGAATGAGATACATACACGTGTAGCAGTCCTCAACAGATTTACGGAATTAGGTCGACCACTTACCCAAGTTATCACTTAAATTCTGTTCAAATGAGCAGAGTGTTGTCTTTTAAATCTTTGTGCAACAAAGCCCTTTCAAGCTAAATAATAATGGGTATAAGCATGGAAATGTTGATTCAGTATCAAACAATAATTTAATTTCGTTCTCATTAGATATCTTTTGTTCTAAATGAATACTTTTAACTTCAAACATAGTGTGAACTTCATGAACTACAATTTAGGTCAACATATCATATTTTTGCTTAGGAGTTTTATTTGTATAAGTTATTGATATTA
This sequence comes from Acinetobacter sp. SH20PTE14, assembly GCF_021391555.1. NCBI lineage: Bacteria > Pseudomonadati > Pseudomonadota > Gammaproteobacteria > Moraxellales > Moraxellaceae > Acinetobacter > Acinetobacter sp. SH20PTE14. The sequence goes on from NZ_CP090068.1 coordinate 38,516, forward strand.
TGTAAAATAAGTACAAATATGAAGTTAATGGATGGTGTATTATATTTAACATAATCTATATTATACGAAATGCTTCTGTTAGAACCCATTTAAAGTGTCTATATTCTCACCAATAAAAATGTCTAGTTTATGATGGTTTTTATCACCATGGACTGGATATAAATATAGATGCTGATCACTATGTCTGACAAAGAAATTCAACGGCTTGCAGTTCTGCAAGACGTTCGAGATCATCGTATTACCCAGGTCCGTGCTGCTGAAATCCTAAATCTTTCCACCCGTCAAATTACCCGGTTATTGCAGAAGCTCAATCAAGATGGTGTCTCAGGTATGGCACATGCCAGTCGTGGTCAACCTGGCCATCGTCGCCATGATGACTTGTTAAAATCAAAGTGCCTTTCCATTATTGCTGAACATTTGCTGGGCTTTGGACCCACCTTGGCGCATGAGAAGCTCAGCAGCATGTTTGACCTGAATATCCCGGTAGAAACGCTTCGGCGCTGGATGACGCCAATGACCTGTGGATTCCGCGATCCAAGCGCCTGAAGCGTCCATATCAGCCACGTTATAACCGGGATTGCTTCGGTGAACTGATCCAAATTGATGGCTCATATCATGACTGGTTTGAAGGTCGAGCTGCAAAATGCTGCTTGTTGGTTTATATCGATGATGCTACTGGAAAGCTGTTGCATCTGCGCTTTTGTGAGGCTGAAACGACCTTTGACTACCTGCTTTCAACCCGAGCCTACATTGAACAATACGGCAAACCTCTAGCCTTTTATAGCGACAAGCATTCGGTATTCAGAGTTAATCAGAAATCCAGGCAAGACAGCCAGATTACGCAATTTGGGCGGATTCTGAATAATTTGAACATCGATATTATCTTTGCCAACTCACCCCAAGCCAAAGGTCGTGTGGAGCGTGCCAACAGAACCCTTCAGGACCGTCTGATCAAGGAGATGCGCCTGGAAGGCATCGGTTCGATTGCAGAGGCCAATATATGGTTACCCTGCTTTATTGAGCAGTTCAATCAGAAGTTCGCCAAATGTGCGCGAAACTCAAAGAACCTGCATCGGCCATTAAGCGAATCTGATCTTGAACTGGATGATATTTTTACCTGGCAGGAACCGCGTAAGGTCACCAAGAATCTGACCCTGACCTATGACAAGTGTATTTATATGCTTGAACCGACAGAGCTGAATCATAAGCTTGTTGGGCAATACATTTCATTTCTGGAGTACCCGGATGGTACTGTGGCAATCATGCATGAAGGACGGAAGATCAACTATAGCGTCTTCAATAAACTGGCTGGACTACAGCAGAATGATGTGGTTGAGAATAAAAGATTAGGTTCGGTCCTGGCCCATATCCAGCAGCAACATGAGGAATTGGAGAAACAGAATAAACGTTCCCGTCTCAAGAAAAGTATGCCGAGTCGTAAAGCTCAGAAAGTTGTTATTGAACAAAGAAATTTAAATCCTGTGCTTGACTCTTGTAGTTAAAAACAGGACATTTTAAATGGTTTATCGCATAGACATTTCTACTTGGGAATAACAGGTTTTGTTAGAACCCATTTAAAGTGTCTATATTCTCACCAGGCTTTGTTGCACAAAGATTTGAAATACAAAGCCCCCTAATTGAGCCAAATTTAAGGCGTAACTTGGGTAAGTGGTCGACCTAATTCCGTAAATCTGTTGAGGACTGCTACACGTGCATGAATTTCATTGACTTGGCTATCAAATTTTCTTGCACTGAGTTTATCCCCCAATAATTTGATGCAATGCATCTTAGTTTCAACCAAACTTCACCGATGATAGCCTGACCATTTTTTCCATAGTGTCCTGCTTAAACGTGTAACTGTTCGAAGTAATTCATTTCGCTCTAGCGAGCTACTCTTTGTATCTTTCCATGGTTTCGCATTTTTTCTAGGTAGAATCACCGCATGTGCTTGCCGATCTGCAATGACCTGACGGCATCGTTTTGTGTCATAAGCACCATCTGTATAGGTACAATCGATTTGTTCATCTAAAGGGATTTGAGCAATTAAATCTTCCAGTACCTGTGAATCACTGACATTATTTGCGGTGAGTTGTACAGCACGTATTTGAAGGGTTTCAGCATCGATACCAAGAATAGCAGTATCGGAGTAAGTTTGATTTCGTCCATGTTTGCCTTGTGATTGTGCATACCACTGGGTCTTTGGATCGAACCAAATAGCAATATTCCCACGATTAATGAGGGCTCTGTTATATGCGGGCCAATTGGTTGTGCGGTAGATTTTGTGTGTAGGCTTCTTCATTTGAAAATTATATCGCTGAAAAAGCCTTTACAGATAGATTTGTGCAACAAAGCCCTTAGCAATTTAAAAAAAGTTATTAAAAAATGGAGATTTAGGCTCCATTTTTTATGTTAGTTCGTATAACGTGTATTATGTTAATTTTAGTTTTTCTTTACTTTAAAATGAATGTCTAAATACACTAGAGAATGGTTCTATGAATATGAAAACTGAACCTTGGATTGAGGATAATGATCCCTTAAAGCCCTATTATGGAAAATTGAGTAATAAGGAATATACCGATATTTCTAATATATTTACTTTATGGATTAATCATAAGAATTATATTGATCCTTCAATAATTTCTAAAAATAAAAAATTAAATTTATTAGATTTTTCAAATAGATATAAAGAAAAATTTAATCAAGCCTTATATGAGCTGCTATGTGAGAGCCTAAAGCAAACAGATGGATATCTCTATTGGCTACCTATGAACAATGTAAAGAGTGAAAATATCTTTGCCGCATATTCTCCAGCAATGATTGCTAAGACCCCAATAGAAGCCAAGTATTTAGATTATACTTCTCGCTCTTTTCTGCAAATGCAAAATGGTGGATATGCCATTGTTGAAAGCAACCTAAATTTTATAGCCCTGGTTATTGATGGCTACTATATGCAGGTAGCATTACATTCAAACTTTATGAATGAGAAATTTCAAGAATATCTCGATAGTTGGAACGAGATCGAAAAAAACCTTGATGAAATTACAGCACAGTGCCTTTCACACGCTCATTCTATACAGTAGAAATTAAAGAGGAATGAAGTATGTAAGCACCCTATTTAACATAATAGCTGTTATACAAAATGAAAAAGCCTAGAGACTGGTCTAGGCTTTAAAATTTAAAAAATAAATAAAAATCAGCATCATATACTCTGTTTTAAAACTTCGTATAACGTGTATTATGTTAATTTTAGAAATATTAAAAATAAAATTTTAAAAGGAATGCAGATGGATCTTTATCATAGAAGAGTACTTTTAATTGGAGCACTTTTATTATTTTTTTTATTTTTTATTTTTAAAATTTTATTTTCTATCTTTGTATCAAAAATGGTAGATAAACAATATGAACAGGGAAACTTTAAAGTTGGAGAAATGTGTTATCTAGGTTATAAGCCCCATTCAAGAAAATCTACAGGAGCATATATCTCGATAGATAGTTATTATTTTTTAGTTGATGGTTTAAAGAGCCAGAACTTAGTTAGACCCTATTTTCCATTTAAGAAGCAATTTCCAAATTTTATAAACAAAATGGATAGAACAAAATGTTATAAAGCTGAATATATAGAAGTAAATATTTTATTCTACAAGCAGAGAATGATATATCAATTAATTGATTTTAATGACTTTGTTTTGCAGATTCATGATGAATACCCTATAACTTCTAAATGAATAATTCTATGAGTCGAGCCTTTTATCATCGATTTAACATAATGGCGATTATACGAAATTTTTAAATTTCTTTAATTATCATAAGGATAATCTCATTTTTTAAATTTCGTATAACGTGCATTATGTTAATTTTAGGGAATCTAACCGTTTCTTACTTATTTAAATTTTGGAAAAATGTAGGCTATTTATGTCATTTGACTTCGTAAAAATCTTTAAAGAAATTGATCTTCATAAAAATGATCTAGATATTGATAATTTCATGACAACGATCATCAATCATTGTCATGAAATGCAGCCAAACAAAAGTTGGGACCTATTCAAAGAATTAGATTACACAACAGAAGTTAAAAGTTTAGCAGCCCACGTAATTGACTCTTTAGAAAAAGAGGCTTCTCCCTTTATTGAGCAAGGGTTTTGGTTTGGTCTTTCTGATAATGGATATCTATATTTTGCAGTATCAGATCAATACATTGCAGAAGAGGATAACTTAGATTGGATGTCTGAAGCTAGAACATACTATCCTGAGCAAGGCACTTTTAGCTCTGAAATTTTACGATCTATTGAAGATTTAGCAGATGAAACAGAACTGGATAATTATGCTGAATATCCTTTGTTCTTAGCTTATGCACTTAAACTGGCACAAGCGTCAATGAATCATTATAAAACCGCTTACCCAGAAAGAAAGGTTGGGTACTCTATTGGATATGATTCAGGAGATTTTATTACTGGAGGATGGATCTAATCCCCCCATTTAACATAATGGCTGTTATAAGAAATGAAAAAGCCTAGACTCGGATCTAGGCTTTAAATTTTAAAAAATACATAAAAATTAAGGCGATAGTCCCAATTTTTTAGCTTCGTATAACGTGTATTATGTTAATTTTAGAAAAATTAAAAGCTAGGAGCTTTGTCTAACCAATCTTTGAAATTTTTAAACTTTACGTGATGTGGCATATCACCTAGATCAAAAACAAAAACTGATGGATCACCATCAATATCATCACCATTAAAATATGCAGTCCAATCCAATAAACGTGCAAATGGTATTAGGTTAAGACCTTCTCTTTTTCTGAATTCATATGCTAAAGACCCTGATTCTGTTTTTGCGTCATAAATCACCCAATTTTAAATATTAAAATAAAAATTAAAAAATATTATTTTTCTACAAGATCATAAATATACCTTCTTTCATAAAATAAAAAATAAACTTTTACATATTTAACCTTATAACACTTATTGCTTACATTTATTTCATCTTTAAAATAATAATACCTACTACCAAATGGTAAGACACTACTAACCAAATTAATTAAATAAAAGCTCTTTCCATCAACTTCAACCACATACCTAAAACCATCATATTTCGTATGATATTTCCCAGTAATAACCATACACCCATCAATAATATTATCCTTATCTTTAATCTTATTTTTTAAAATAAGATTATTATAAAAAACAGTATAAAAGATCATCGATAACAGCAAAAAAGAAGTTGATAAAATCAATTTCATATTAATTTCTCATACCTGCTAAAATAAAAATCAGTGAATATTTAAGTCCACTAGTATATTAATAGTTTTTTTGGCCTTACTTTCTCAATTTCACTAAATAAAGGCTTTGTTGCACAAACCTATCCATAAAAGCTTGTTTAGTAATATAGTTTCCAAATGAATAAGCCCACACCTAAAATCTATCGTACAACCAATTGGTCTACATACAACCGAGCACTCATTAATCGTGGAAATATTGCCATTTGGTTTGATCCAAACACTCAGTGGTATGCGCAATCACAAGGCAAGCAAGGTCGAAATCAAACTTATTCTGATACTGCTATACAATGCTGCTTAATGATCAAATATTTATTTCGACTCTCTTTACGCATGGTCACAGGTTTTGTTCAAAGTCTAATTAAACTGTGTGGTCTAGACTGGACAGCACCAGATTATTCCACCCTTTGCAGACGACAAAAGCATATCAATATTGCGATTAGCTATCAAAAAAGTACTGATGGGCTACATCTGTTCGTTGACTCTACTGGCTTAAAGTTTCTAGGCGAAGGTGAATGGAAGCGTAAGAAGCACCAACCAGAATATCGTCGCCAATGGCGTAAACTTCATATTGGTAAAGATGCTGAAACCCTGTAAATACGTACTATTCAACTCACTACAAATAATGTGAGTGATTCACAAGTGCTTGAAGATTTACTTGATCAGATTCCACAAGATGAGCAAATTGATTCCGTTTATACCGATGGAGCTTATGACACCAAGCAATGCCGTCAGGTCATTGCAGATCGGCAAGCGCATGCTGTGATTCCTCCAAGAAAAAATGCAAAGCCTTGGAAAGATACAAAGATCAGCTCGCAAGAGCGAAATGAATTACTTCGAACAGTTAAACGTTTAGGCAGGACACTATGGAAAAAATGGTCCGGCTATCATTGCCGAAGTTTGGTCGAAACTAAGATGCATTGCATCAAATTATTGGGGGATAAACTCAGTGCAAGAAAATTTGATAGCCAAGTCAATGAAATTCATGCACGTATAGCAGTCCTCAACAGATTTACGGAATTAGGTCGTCCTCAGACCCAAGCTGTCTCTTAAATTTGGAATACTTGGGATAGTTCAATCTCTCAAATATTTATGCAACAAAGCCTTTTGATTCTATCAAATACCTTAGAAATAGTTTCGATTTAACATAATGGCTGTTATAGGAGATGAAAAACCTAGGCACTGGCCTAGGCATTAAATTCAAAAAACACATAAAAATTAAGGTTATAGTCTCAATTTTCCAACTTTGTATAACGTGTATTATGTTAATTTTAGGGAAATTTAATAAATAGAAGACTTTCATTATGAATGCCATCAGAACTTTTATTATTTTAATACATTTTACTGCTATATGTGGATGTACTGACTCTTCAGAACCTAGGTCTAAATCTTTATCAGAAAAATCGGATATTGAATATTATAAAGATATATCAAAATCAGGGGATTTAGTGACTTGGGGGATTTCATCGGATTTAATTATAAAAACAGTTGTAGGTGGTAAAAAGAATATTGAGCAAGGCATAGTTTTAAGTAACCCTTTTCTTGGGCAGTTTCCTATTAACTTCATTCCTACAGTAGAAATACTAAATGACGATGATAAAATTGAGAACGTTGCCGATTTTCAAAAGCCTATGCAATTTAATCTACTTTTGAATAATGCTAAGAATATAAAAATTAATAACTTTTATGATAGGAGTTATCAAGATCAAGTAAAAGTGCATCTACAAAATTTCAGTACACTTGATCCCATATCTTTTAAATATAAACGAACACCAAGAGAATGGATAAACTATTTAACATCACATAAATTTGTAAAATATGAAGATTCATTTAAAAAATTTGATTTAGAATGCTATTCAATAAATTTGGATTCTGATATTTCTTATCATTGTTTAGGTCATGCATCAGATCCATACCATTCTGAATTTTTAATGACAATTAATCGTAATCTTACAGACCAAATCGTAATAACCACAAAATCTGAAACACCTCTCTATCCTAACGTGAATATTGAATGGAGAATGCCTTATGAATCATTAAAAGATTGGAAAGCTGTAGATCAAAATATTTGGCGTTTATTAAAAGCTTGGAATGCTAATCAATAGAGTAACTATCGCAAAACTTCCAGTATTTTTGAGTCTATTTAACATAATAGAGGTTATACGAAATGCTTCTTAAAATATCCTTGTTTTTCATACAGTTAAAAATTTTTCATCCCCCTGAAAAACAATAAAAAACCGACTTGGAAACAAGTCGGTTTCTTTTTGAGCAATTTTGATACTTCTTGCCAATAAAATTGATCAATATTTAATCAAATTGTCATTTTTCTCTGCGTTATCAAGCCAGCGCTGGCTTAAATTATCCCCAATTTCTGCGGACAACTCTTGGGATAAAAATCCACCAATTTTGTACGCCTGAGCGCACATGAATTTAGGGGTTTTGCGGATATTCACAATCCCTTGTATTCAATATCATGAAGTCATAAGAGAACAGGACGTTCCGCAGAATAAAAATAAATAATCGCACAAGGATCGGCGGTACGACAGGAGTCATGCCAAGCGAACCAATACGAAAAAGCCCGACAGGATGTCGGGCTTTTTTATGTCTTGAATCTAGATTTCGTATAAGAGATTTTATGTTAAATGAATATTTGGAATATTGAAGAAAAATCTAATTTAAAACTTAAATTTTTCAACTTTCTTTTTTTACAAAGTAAAGTTTGGTTTGACTAGGGCACATATACCTTTAGTTTTATATTCATACCAACAATGCTCTGCTAGTTTTCCATACAAAATATTGGAAATCCACAATAGTACGCAAACAAATATTCCGATAATAAATGATTTTATCACGCTTATTTTTTTATATGTGCAAGTATAGAAAATTGCAGGGAAAATTAAAAAGTTTGGAAGAAGTATTACCCCACAAACTATAGACACAATGAAAACTGTAATATGTGTATAAATGGAAATTTTCTTCGGTTTAAATTGAGATTTAAGCATCTAATAATTCCTAAATTATTTTTACTTATAATTTTTTGCTTTTAAATTAAGATACTGATTAGTTTAAGATAAAAAATGAGAGCTTAAGCTCCCATTTCTATTGATGATTTTTTAATTCTTTAAGCATAGCATCCCGTAAAATTTCATTCATTCGTGTTTGATAACCTTTACCTTGTGCTTTGAACCAAGCAAGCACATCAGCATCTAACCGAATAGAAGTTTGTTGCTTCACAGGGCGATAGAATTGATTATGGCGTGCAGCATTACTCCAATCAGTCATTTCAGGAATATCTGATAGATCTAGCTGATCATCAGGAACTATACCTTTAGCAAGCAAGCGTTCAATTTCAGCATCTTGCTTGTCGCTGAATTTTTCATTCAGCTCTTTGCGTGAGTATCTAACCATGCTCATATTTATCTCGCTCCGCTTTAGTTACCTGTCTTGCACTAATGATTCGTATGATTTCACAGTCATCTTCATCAAAGATGGTATGAGCTACTAAGAGCATTAGTACGCCTTTTACTTTTCCAATGGTCTGCCAACGTTCTTCGCCATCGGTATGTCTGTCCTGGATTGAGATCCGTAGTGGATCTTCAAAAACAAGGCTCGCAGTTTCGAAAGAGACATCATGCTTTTTCTGATTCTTTCGATTCTTAGCCTCATCCCATTCAAAATACTGTTCCATAAAAAACATTCAAATTTGTATATACAATAATGTATCATAAAATTGTATAACTCAATCCAGTAAGTGTAATTTTTAGTCAAAATTATTGTCAAGAAGTATCAAAACCGCTCATAAAAAATCCGACTTGTTTCAAAGTCGGCTTTTTGCTGTTTTTGAGGTCGATTAAAAATTTTTAACTATATGAAAAACAAGGATATTTTAAAAAGCATTTCGTATAACGCCCATTATGTTAAATGGGTTCAACTCTCAACAAAATTATCACTTAGTTTTAATTAAACCTAAGCCATAAAGAGGCCACTTATTATCAGTTTTAACATTGTTTACGACAGCAGCAACCAAAACTAAAGCTATAGATCCTAATAAGACAGGAAAAACAAGGAAACTCCATTCATAGTTAATGGAATTTGCTGTTAAAAGTATAACTAAAGGATTGGCTCCTGCTGGTGGATGTACACATTTAAAAACTTGCATTAATGCAATTGCACAACCTACAGATAAAGCTATGGTTAGATTAGATTCAGGGAAAAATTTCAGAAAAAATAAGCCAATAAAAGCTGAAATGAGATGACCGAATATAACATTTCTGGGTTGTGCTAATGGCGACTGTGAAACAGCATAAAGAATTACACAAGTAGCCCCGAATGGAGCCATGATATAAAGATTCCCTGTTAACTTAGTCAGTGTAAGTAGAAGGAAGATACTAATAGTTCCTCCAATTAGGCTTCTCAGAACTTCATTTTTTTTGGGAAATGTAGCTAGTTTTTCCTTTCCTTCTAAAATAGAAAACATTTTTTGCATCTCTTCAAAATATTGTTTTCAAACCATAATACATATAAAATAAAAATAGTACAGATCTGTACTATTTTTATTTGTAGGATGTCTTGGATGTCAAAATCAGCATTAAAAATTTTAGATACAGCGGAAAGATTATTTAATGAAAATAGCTTTGTTGGCGTTGGTGTTGACCTAATTCGAGATGAATCAGGCTGTTCTAAAACCACTATGTATACTTATTTCAAAAATAAAAATCAGTTGGTTAAATCTGTACTTACAGCTCGTGATGAAAAATTTAAACAAAGTCTATTTCAATACATTGGAGCAGCTAGAGGGATCTATGCAATTAATAAAATTTTTGATTGGCACATGGAATGGTTTCAACAAGATTCTTTCAAAGGGTGCTTATTTGTTCGAGCTGTAGCTGAGTCGAGTCAAAATGAGCAAGATATAATTTGCGTTTCTAAAAGGCATAAGCAATGGATAAAAGACTTAGTATCAGAACACTGCATATTCGCAGACCATCAAGATTTATCTGAGCTAATTTATACTTTAATAGAAGGGCTAATTAGTAGATTTTTGGTAGATGGATTTGATCTTAATATCGCTATTGCTCTAAAGAAAAATATAAATAATTTATTTAAGAGCTGATTAAGAATTTCTAAAATTAACATAATACACGTTATACGAATGCAAAAATGGGAGCTATAAGCTCCCATTTTTAGTCTTTAATGCGCTTTTTAGCTTCGTCATAAACTATGCTATCAGCTCGTTTCCCGACTGTGATGAGCAAGATAACTACCTGATCATCTTTAACTTGATAGACAAGTCTGACACCAGCTTTTAATAATTTAATTTTATAGCAACCTGCAAGATCGCCTCTAAGCATATTCTTTGGAATATGTGGCTGCTCTATGACTTTGGCTAGTTTCTTCTTAAATTGATCTCGTATAGCAACAGGGAGTCTTTCCCATTCTGCTGTAAAGTCCTTGTGACGTAAAAGCTTATAAGTCATCTAATGTGACTTCCTCAAACATCTCTTTAGGGTCATTAATGCGCTTACGGACAAGAGCTAATAATTCTTCGTCTTCTTCTGAAAGCAAAGCTTTTTTGACAGGTAGTTTCCCAGTCGTAGCAACATACTCAAGAATACTAGTAAAGAAATCTGTAGGTGCAATACCTTGTTCTTTAAGGATTGAATAGGATTTTTCTTTAAGGGCTTCATCGACCCTGAAGTTAACAGTAGCCATCATATCTCCCAGTTATTTAATGTACTAGGAGTACTGTAATGCAAATTGCATTACAAGTCGACTTCGTATAACAGCCATTATGTTAAATATGAGCAATTTTGTACTAGATAATTTTAATTATATTGATAAGTTAGATTTTTGAATTTCTTAAAGGCACAACTTTGAAAACAATTGGTTTATTAGGCGGAATGAGTTGGGAATCTACAGATCTTTACTATCAACAAATTAATAAAATGGTTCAAATGAAGCTAGGAAAATTACATTCTGCTAAGGTTGTTCTTATCAGCGTTGATTTTTCTGAAATTGAAGAATTACAGCATAAGGGACTCTGGGATGAAGCTGGACTTTATTTAAAAGATAAAGCTATTCAACTAGAAAAAGGAGGGGCTGATGGTATTGTACTTTGTACAAATACGATGCATAAAGTGGCTTCTTATATTGAGAATTCAACTACTATTCCATTTATTCATATTGCCGATGCAACAGCTACGGAAATTTTAAGTCAAAATATTAAAAAAATTGGTCTGCTTGGTACAGCTTTTACTATGGAACAAGATTTTTATAAGAGTAGATTAGAAGAAAAAGGACTTGAAGTAATAACGCCAAATGAAACAAATAGAAAAGTTGTGCATGATATTATTTATAATGAATTATGTTTAGGGGTTATAAACAACGAGTCTCAAAAGAAATATATCAATGTTATCGAAGATTTAATATCTTCTGGAGCAGAAGGAGTTATCTTAGGATGCACAGAGATTTGTATGCTTATCGGAGATATTAAATTTTCAGTCCCTCTCTTTGATACTACTTCTATACATGCAAAAGCAGCTGTAGATTTTGTCTTATCATGAAGTTTCTCTAAAATTAACATAATACATGTTATACGAAATGCTTGAATTTACCTATAATTATCAATATCTTAACTAAAGCCGTTCCAGTAAACAGCGCACTGGAACGGCTTTTTTGTTGAATTTTACTGTTCCACGCCTGTTCTTTAATCAAAGTTCCACATCTTTGTGTAGTTTCATTTAACCCTAAAGCAGAAAAAAATGTCCAGATAAAACAAGAATAGATGTCCAAGTATTATTGATTTTACATCAAGAGACAGGCTAGCCTAATTCTAAAGGATTAAAAATCCTATACACATATGAGCTCTATTCAAATAATTTAAGGCAAAATCGAACCCTATAAATTCAAAGGTATTCAAAAATCACTATAAAAGTTTGCTATATAGCGAACAAATTTCTAGGGTTAGAATTGATATGGCTTCAAGAGAAGAAATAGGTAAAGAAATACGTTTGGCAAGAAAAGCTCTGGGCTATACACAGAAAAATCTTTCAGAAAAAACGAACGTTAATAAAACAACAATTTCAGAGATAGAAAATGGCCACTTTACAGGCTCATTTAGCATATTTGAATCTATACTTAATGCAGTAGGCCTGCAATTTGAAGTGAATAAAAACAAGTATAAATTTCCGCACTGGGATGAAATTGAAGCAATGTTTGCGGAAGATGATGAATAAATTGTAAATCGGTACTGAATAAGGTATCAAGAAAGGCAAAGAGCTGCCCATCGACCTCATTACTCCAGACCACTTGTGTCAGATATTCCAGATTGAACTGATAGCAAATCACGGTTCCTCGCGACACCACGCGAAACTGATTGAGCTTAAAGCAAGTTGTTAGACTCTATTAGATTGTAAATGTCTAATTAGACTTCTTTAATCTAATAGGATCTAATCAGGCCAATAAAGTACCCTCCTTACCGACTAAGTCGTTTTATTTTATAACTCCATTATTTTGTGGTTTAATACACATATATAGACATAAGACCCAATATTATGGATTTAATATTCAAAAAACCTGAAGAAGTTGTTACTTTATTATGTGAAAGGCTTCGTAAGGAACGACTTTATCTGGAAATGACTCAGGCAGACGTCGCTACACGTGCTGGTATTGGTGTAAATACAGTATCTAATTTGGAAGCTGGTCGAAATGTTTCATTTGAAAATTTAGTACGCGTTGCCATGGTACTGGGTCGATTAAAAGAATTAGAGGAACTCTTTAAACCTCATTTAAACAGTGTAGATGACATTCTCCGCTATGAGAGCAATACGGCTCGCCAACGTATCAAAAGGAAATAAATCCATGCTCAAAAAACTTAATGTTTACTACAATGGATGGGGTGAATATTGGCTTTGGGGTACACTGGTCTCCTCAACCGCAATCACAGGTCGACCATTAATCGCCTTTGAATACAGTGCAGAAGCGATCAGTAAAGGTTTAGAACTTTCCTCTTACCTACTTCCGTTAAAAGGTGACCCATTAAGAACGAACTTTCCTGCACATCAAATGGGATTGCCAGGTCCTATATATGATGCCCTACCCGATGGTTGGGGCATGCTCCTTATGGATCGCTTATTTAAAAAAAATGGACTCAATCCAGCACGGATTGGGCCATTAGAAAGACTCACGTATATTAATACACATGCGATGGGGGCATTATCCTTTGAACCTTCAGCACCTGAGTTAGCATTAACTGAAAATATTCCACTGCTTAAACTCGCCCAAGAAGTCCAGGAAGTTCTCAAAGGAGAAGGTGCTGAATTTTTACAGCATTTATTAGTTATGGGTGGATCACCACAAGGTGCAAGGCCAAAAGCACTCGTCTATCGTGATCCTGTCACCAACGAATTCTCAACAGTTAGCTCACATCAACATGAAGCCTGGCTGATCAAATTTCCCGCTCAGCAAGAGCATCCTGAAGTTTGTGCAATTGAAGCTGTTTATGCAGAATGTTTACGTCATTGTGATATTGACACCCCTGATACTCAATATTTTACTCTTCCGAATGGATTAACCGCATTTGCATCAAAAAGATTTGACCACCATGATGGTATGCGTATCCCTATGCAAAGTTTAGCTGCCTTCACCGGAGCTGATTTTAAATCACCAGGGAGTTTAGACTACAGTAACTTTCTTCGCGCTGCACACTTTTGCACCAATGATGTTCGCGAAAAAGCAATTGCATTCAAGCGAGCTGTTTTCAATGTAGTCTTCAATAATCGAGATGATCATTGCAAAAACTTTTCATTTCTGATGTCCCAAAATGGGCAATGGAAACTCGCCCCTGCCTATGATGTTACTTTCTGTGAAGGGCCAGGTGGATATCATCAAATGGATATCATGGGTGAGGCACTGGATATTCCTCGACAAGCTCTTGTAAAACTTGGTACTCAGGAAGCAGAACTTTCTGCTCAAGAAGTCGATGAAATTATTGGCTCTATTTGTAAGGTTGCAATCCGATTCAGCAATATCGCTCATGATCTATTACCTGGACAAATTCAAGCAGAGACTCTCCAAATGATCCAAAATAGGATTGAGCATAATATTCATTTATTGAATTGAATATAAAACATTTTCATGAGGATTAAGAGTCATTATATTAAATTATATATTATTTTTATTTCTCATGAAAATCAGTATCAAAACATAGGTGACTTTTATAAACTAAAACGTCTAAAATAAAGTGACTAAAACAACATTAAATGATCTAAATTGATCTAAATTTTAGCCCACCAAAAACCAGATATTACCAATTAAATCATATACCTAAAAATAAAGTCATTTAATGGAATAAATCTCGGCGACCTTGCCAAGGTTGAGGTTTCAGCAACCTGCTCCTTGACGGCATCAGTCACCTTGGAAATGAGCGTTGGAGATACATCAGCATCGTACATTTCCTTAAAGGTAGCAACAATTTCACGGGTAGTCATACCTTTGGCATAAAGGGATAGAATCTGGCTATCCATTTGCGTGATACGGGTCTGATTCTTTTTAATCAGTTGTGGCTCAAATGGGCTTTGTTGCACAAAGATTTGAAATACAAAGCCCCCTAATTGAGCCAAATTTAAGGCGTAACTTGGGTAAGTGGTCGACCTAATTCCGTAAATCTGTTGAGGACTGCTACACGTGCATGAATTTCATTGACTTGGCTATCAAATTTTCTTGCACTGAGTTTATCCCCCAATAATTTGATGCAATGCATCTTAGTTTCGACCAAACTTCGGCAATGATAGCCGGACCATTTTTTCCATAATGTCCTGCCTAAACGTTTAACTGTTCGAAGTAATTCATTTCGCGCTAGCGAGCTGATCTTTGTATCTTTCCATGGTTTCGCATTTTTTCTAGGTGGAATCACCGCATGCGCTTGCCGATCTGCAATGACCTGACGGCATTGCTTGGTGTCATAAGCTCCATCGGTATAAACAGAGTCAATCTGCTCATCTTGTGGAATCTGATCGAGTAAATCACCAAGCACTTGTGAATCACTCACATTATTTGTAGTGAGTTGAATAGCGCGTATTTAAAGGGTTTCAACATCTATAGCAATATGAAGTTTACGCCATTGGCGACGATATTCAGGTCCATGTTTCTTGCGTTTCCATTCGCCCTCACCTAGAAACCTCATGCCTGTAGAGTCTATGAGTAGATGCAGCCCATCGCTACTTTTTTGGTAGCTGATTGCAATATCAATATGTTTTTGTCTTCTGCAAAGCGTACTGTAATTTGGTGCGGTCCAATTTAATCCACAAAGTTTAATCAGACTTTGCACAAAGCCAGTGACCATACGTAAAGATAGACGGAATAAGGATTTAATCATTAAGCAGCATTGGATAGCTGCGTCGGAGTAGGTTTGATTTCGCCCTTGTTTGCCTTTTGATGGAGCATACCATTGCGTAGCAGGATCAAACCAAATGGCAATATTTCCGCGACTCATGAGTGCTCGGTTATATGCGGGCCAATTGGTTGTGCGATAGATTTTGTGTGTAGGCTTCTTCATTTGAAAATTATATCGCTGAAAAAGCCTTTACAGATAGGTTTGTGCAACAAAGCCCCTGTTTATTCAAATTTGTACAAGCAATTAAGCTACATATAACAATGCTTATAGCGGAAATAAACAGAACTTTATTTTTGAGCATTATTATGCTATCTCTTATAAATTACAGAAAATTATTTGAATACTTACTGTTTTATCTTTTCTTTAGCACTTGAGATGCCTTGCTCATATGCTTTATTAAAGTAAAATTGAGATAAACTTTCATTTAACTTATTATAATCTGGAGATGAATATATGACCCCTAAGTTATAAGATGCTTGTCCTTTACTCATTTTACTAGCTAATTCAAAATACTTAATAGCTCGATCCACATCTTTAGTGATACCATTACTATTTATCAAATTAATACCCAAATTTAAAGCAGCCTCAGCATTATTTAATGATGCAGATTTTTCCCAGTAATTATTACAAATTTTATAGTCTTGTTTAACAACCACACCTTCGCAATATATCAACCCTAACTCAAATAATGAAAGAGCATCATTTTTTTCGGCTGCACTTTTTAAATAATTTAACCCTTCTTCAATATTTCCTTCTTCAATATAAATAGAGCCTATAGAGCCCATTGCATCAACATCATTCAACTTAGCAGCTTTAAGATAATATTTTTTTGCATTTTCTATACTTTTTTGAACTCCAGTTCCAGTGTAGTACTTAAAACCAGTATTATACATAGCGGAGACATTTCCATTATCTGCCGATTTTTTTGTCCACTCAAATGATTTTTTAGTATCATAAGTTCCACTCAGCGCTTTAAAATAAATATCTGCCAATATTAGTTGAGCATCACTATTCCCCTCTTTTGCCAAGTTTTCATAAATAGGTTCGAGTCTTTTATAATATTCTTTCTTTTCATCAGAGTTTGATGGTGCAGCTTCTGCTTGTGATCTTAACTGCTCAGCTTGTTCAAATGTCATATTTAAATCAGATGATGTATTTGAAGCATTACAAGCAGTAATACATATACTTACAGCTAGACTCACTAATAATTTCTTTTTCAGCATTTTGTACATAACCTCTTAAAAACTCATTTTGTTAAAAATGTCATTAATGTTGACATTATTTGGCGGAATATGTGCATGAGAGCGAGGATCATACTCAGGAATGGTTTTGGGATCGATATATGATCGAGGCTTTGGTTTAGGTACACTTTTTTCACATCTACCATTTCGACCATTACAAATGGGCCCACGTGGGTCATTTGTAAAACAAGCTTCAACCTTATAGCTAGATAAACTAGGTATAACATGTCCACTTGAAACTCCAGCACTAGCAGCGACTCCTCTATCATATGTCGACATTAAGCCATCACTAGATGCTTCACCTAAACCAGTTTTACCAAAACCTATACCTCTAAATAATACAACACTAGCACTTACATCTCCCCACCCACCATTCAATGCGTCTTTATAAACACCATCATATGGGTCATGAAAAGTTACTGATCTACTTCCTGCCGCTCCTAAAGTGCCCCCCCGCCCATATGAGCCACCACCAACAACTATTGATGCGACACCTCTTTCATTATTTAGGCATTGGGATCTTAAATCATATTTAATTCCTGTTCCGGCAAGAACACTAACTTGATAACTTGAACCAGTCCATTCAGTTAACCCCATCGGATCAACCCATTGGGTTGGATCACTTACATAAGCAGAAGTATTCATTCCTCCATTTAACCCAATTGGGTCTTTACTCACATATCTTGCACTATGCGGCTCATAATAACGGTAACGGTTATAATGTAAGCCTGTTTCACTATCGTAATATTGGCCTTGGAAACGAATATTAGTGTCTTCAAGCAATGCATTAGTGGCTTTTATTTCTATAGCTTCACCCCATGCATCCTGTTTTATTTCCCAAACACACTCACCTAATTCATTAGTTAATGTTTGCGGCGTACCCACTTGATCACAGTGATAAAAAAGCACCCGTTCCAATTCAGCTTTATTTTTTCGTGTTTCCGTTTTCCATAGCGGATCTTTATAAACCGAATAATCTTCATGCTGAAATTGAGCATAATCTGGAGTTTCTAAAAGCTTGATAAAACCTGTATAGCCCGTTTGCAGCAGCGGTACAAAACTCTGTGGTTCATAGACATAATGCTTAGTGTAGTCTTCTCCAACATTATTAGATTGCTGTGACTCCCAAATCATCAGGTCACCGTCCCAGCCGAATAAGGTCAGGGTTTGCGCATTTTGATTTTTCTTGTATAAACGCCTTCCAAATACATCATAACCATATTCAGTCGCCTGACCATTAAGCTCACTTTGGATCAAACGGTTCAGGTTATCCCACGTCAGTTTTAATGTTTTACCTGCATGGCTGCTTTCAATCACATTGCCTTGCGCATCGTATTTATAGTTTTTACCCTGATATTGAGCAATCAAATTACTTTTCACTTGAGATGCCTGCGTGGCAATCGGGTCAATCAAATTCCCCGCAGGGTCAAAAGCAAAACTTTCCGTTTTATGCACACTTTGGCTCTGTATCAAACGGCCAACCGCATCATATTGATAATTCAGCTTGCCTAAACGGCTGTCATCCACCTGAGTGAGTAGATAATTTTGATCATAATGATACTGCCGTTCCGCCTGATGCTGTACTCGCCCTAGAGTCTCTTGCTCTGGCTGAATCAGCTGCGAACTGAGTAAGCCTACATCATTATAATTTTTGCTTTGAACCAATCCATTTGCGAGCATCCGCGCCGTTTCATGGTGCAAGTCATCGCGCTGAAATGCCACCATGTCTTTTTTATTTAACGCAATGCCATAAATATGCCCTGAACCATAACTCAAATTGCTTTGAACCTGTCCATCAGGACGAATCGTTTGAGTTAAATTTCCCAGCACATCATATTCATAACGCAGCACAGCCGTCAGCGGAATTAAATGCGGCACTTTATAATGCTGATGCTCACGAACCAATTGGCCAAGCGCGTTGCGATAAAAATCGATTTGACTGTCTTTATTCCTCGCCTTACTCAACTGATGATTCAGGTTGTATTCAAATTCTTCTGTTTGACTTACACGAGTTTGTACATGAGTATAAGTTTTTGAAGCGATTGCGCCATCAGCAAAATATGCAAATTGAGTAAACACATTCGGCTGACGGATTTGGAACAGCTGACCGTTTTCATTGTAGCTATAATATTTTTCTTCGCCGTCGAAGGCCTGTTCACGTGCCAATTGACCATAACGGTTATATTCAAATAAATATTCTGCATGGTTTTGATTGATCAGCTTTTGAATACGGCCTTGCTGATCCCATTGGTAGCCAATTTGATGACGGTTCGCATCTATACGCTGTTCGAGCAAACCCGCAGCGTTATAACGGTACTGCGTGCTTAAACCTTTGGTATCCGTATGCTTGAGCAAGCGCCCTTCTTCATCATGCTCAAATTGTTCTTTTAAACCATCAGGGTAGACAATTGCTTTAAGCTGGCCTTTGTCTTTGCCATCTGTGCTGTAGATATATTTGACTTGCTGTGCATCAGCAGACTGCTGGGCCGTCAGTGCGCCTTCTTCATCGTATTCCCATGCGCTCTCTTTACCTGAACAATCGCTATATGCGGTCATTTGCCCCAAATCATTGTATTGAATTTTTTTAGCGCCGCCTTTGGCATCAATGATTTCTACAACTTGATTATCGTTGTTGTATTTATATTGCGTGCTATAACCTAAAGGATTAATTTCCTTCGTTACATTACCGTCTGCATCGTATTCTTTTTTCCAAATATGACCTTCTGGATCTTTAGTTTCCGTCAAATTTCCTGCTTCATCATAGGCAAAACGGATGATGCCTCCATTCGGCTGTACAATTTTAATCAGCTGATCTTGCTCGTTATAAACTTGTTCGGTTTCTAGGCCTGCAAAATCAATTTGACGGGTAATACGTTTTTGACTGTCACGCGATAGCCATTTTTCACGGCCATCGGCTAAGCGTGTGCGATAGGTAAAACCATCTAAGTCAAAATAGTAATAGGTCGGCACATCATAAGCATCATATACAGCAACTTGGCGCAGTCTCGGGTGCCACTCCAAACGTGTTTTAAAACTACCATCATCTGCCCATTCTGCGATGGCTTTGGCATTCGCCTCTTTTGATTCATAACGGATATTTTGCCCACGACCAGTACGGTCGGTATAGCGAGTCAGTTGATGCGCATCATTATATTCATAGCTGCGTACATGGCCATTTTGATCTACAGCCTTAATTAAATTGCCTTGCGTATCATATTCATAACGTGACACTGGCTCTGCCTGTTCATCCACAAAAGCAGCGATAACTTTTACTTGATCATTAAAGGCAAACTTGAGCTGGTGTTTAGCTTTCTTCAATTGAAAATCAATACTTTGCAGATAAGCCTGCTGTTCAAATAGTAAATAACTTAAAGCAACTTTTTCATCTGTTTCTTCATTGAATTGCTGAATCAACTGATAGTGTTTTCCGCCATTGAAACTATGAAAATGGAAACTCCACGCTGAACCAAAGTTTAGTAGCAAATCTTCATTTTCTAAAGGTTCTACCGTAAAGCCTTCATAAGGCACCGTGTATGCTTCATACAGGATTGACTCAGGCAACTGATGCTTGCGCCCATTACTGTCTATAAATAAGTAGCCATTTTTATTTTGGCTAATGACATTCGAAAAAGGCATCATCCAACGCGCGCCCATCATGCTGCCATCAAACTCATGCATTTGCGAATTATATTGACGGCTGAAGCTAAAGCCCACTTTGGGTAAGTAGAAATCAGTATGATTGACTCGTTCTGCGCCAATGGAATAGCTGATACTGTGCTTAGATTGTGAGTCAGCTCCTTGGCAAGGCGGATTATTCAGTGCATCGGCCTGTAAAGTTAAAAACTCTAAAGTATCACCTGTTGTATGCTGCTCATGCTCACCAGTTTGATTTAAAGGAACGCTGGCACTGGCTTTATTGCCTTGTTTTTTGATGGCTTTTAAGGTTTCTTGTATCAACCAAGCAATACTATATTTTGTACCTGTATTTGCTTGTTGCTGAATTAGATTCGGTAAAAGCGATTGTGCTTGTTGTGCTTCCAACTGTAAAGATGTGACCCCTGTTGGCTTTTTAAGTTTCGGTATCAAACTAGCAAGCGCACTGGTTTGTGTCAGATCAATCAGCGGTTTCGTCCAGTTACTAAATTGTTCCGTTGGATCTCGTTTTTCGGCAGTTGCGCCAAAATTAATGGTTGGTGATACCAGTCCTGATTTCGTTTCAGTTGCAAAGGCTGAGAGTATGGATATACCCAATGTGCTTGCACCTGAAAGCAAGGTAGGTAATTTAGCTTGTGTTTCAGTCAGGAATTTTTCTATATCCCCTGCCATTTGCGCATTTAAATGCAAAGACATGCGACGGATATCGGCTTCTTTGACTTTACCATTTTGCGGATATAAACATTCAGCCATGAGTCCCAATAAAGGACGTAAAGCCATTCGTACATGAGCTTCAGCTTTGGGTTCTAAGTATAAACCAATCAAGTTCATACAAAGTAAAGCGCCTTGCTGTACTCCTGACTCACCTTGTTTTTGCTCAGTACAAAACAATAGTAAATCTAAGACTGAACCTGAAAGTGCAAAAATATTGGCAACCGTTGGTACATTAGCAAGACTTTTCAACTGCCCTAAGTTGGTATTACCACATTGCTTTAAATAGTTTTCAATTTGATGTGCAATAAACTTATGATCTTCTGTATGCGTCACACTCTCTAAGTTAAAAATCGCCAGTTCAACTGCTGGCTTAGTTGTTGTCTGTTGTTCTTGTTGAACATTTTGCTCAGTTGTCATGTAAAAACCTATTACTCAAATTCTAAATATTTAAAATTGTGTTTTGCTGTCGCTCTTATGAAGTACTAACCATTGTTCTTTTTCGGTCGTGTGGTTTCACTGTAAGTGAGGTAAGGACTTGAATATTGTTTCCGGTCCACCCAATCATCATCACTAGCAAGGACAGGTATCGCTTTTTCTGGTGCAGCTTCCGCTACTTTTATTTCAGTAACTTTAGGCACTGCGACTGGTGCAGCTGTCACATTCGTAGGCATTGCAGAGCCTTCTCGAATGGTTTCCGTATAAGTCAATGCGCGTGTGGAATAAGAAATTTTACGGCCCACTATATCCTTATCAATGGTTGCTTGTGAGTTCTGAACTGCGGCAGCAGTTGACCCAGAAACGATGCCGTTACTCATTCCACTTCCACCTAATACGCTGGATAAGCCTTGTGCACCCTGACCCAAACTTGCCATTTGTGAAGCAGAAAGTCCCAAGTTGAGTTTCGATGAAATTGCAGATAGTGCGGAATTGTTGACTTGGTCTTTAAATTGATTTAATGCCTGTCCACCTAGATCTTTTAATGCATTTTTTCCGATATTTTTTAAAGAATCGGCATTTAAATTAAAGAGATTATCTTTTAACCGTGATGTTAAATTTTGCCCCAACGAACCCAATGTATTTTGTAAAAAGTCCGAAGCGCCTGGTACCACTTTTTCCGCCCATTGATAATCACGCTTAAAATGACTCGCTGAATCCCAAGCACTTCGAGGATCTTTGTCAAACTCAACTTTAGCCGGTCCTGGTGCAATACCCGTTACTTGAGCAAAGCCATTGCCGTCTAATTTTCCTGTAACTTGCTTGCCCAAAGCATCAATGACTTTAAAACCGGTGCCACTAAAGAAATCTTGACCACCATAACTTTTAAGCAGTTCTAAGGCCCCTTTCATCGGATTAGAAGCAGGAAGTTGTGCAGACTTGCTAGCACTCGATGCTGGTTTAAATAGATGCTGCCCTGCATTTACTTCAAATTTACCACCTGTCTTAGCAAGAATTCCCGTGCCATTTAAAGTAATTTGGGAAGAAGCTCCTGTGATCACAATCTCTTTAGGACTGCTAATCTCTATTTTGTCTTCAGTAGAAGAAATCGTAATTCCTTTTTTTGCCAAAATATCCATAGCATCAGACTGTGCCTGAATTTCGACTTTACTTTGCGCTGCTATTGCTTTAATGCCACCTTGAGCTGCAAATAAGCTAACCTTACCTAAAGCTTGTCCCACAATATTTTTTTGCGTACTCAGGTTAATGCTATCACCGGCAATTTGATTGATCATGCCTGTTGCAGATAAATGAATATCCTCTGGTGTACTAAGTGCAATACCATCCACTGAGTTAAGTAAAAGAATGGCTTTTTTAAATTTAGCGATATCTTTTTCTATTTCACTGGCAAAAGCTTTTAGCTGTTCAACAGATTCAATTTCATCTGTTTTTTGTTGTTTTGCAATATCACTTAAAGACTTACTATTACTATGACTCGTCTCCAGCTGTGTTCTTGCAATCTCTGCATCTAAATGTTCACCATTGGCCTTTTCCTGTTTATAAGTCGACACCAATAAACCTTGTCCAGCTCGTACTGCCCCCCATTGATCGGTCCGCAGCTCAAAACCTTCACCCCGATCTTCACTTTCTGCTTTATCTTTTGGATGACTAAGCTTACCGAGGTTCAGTTGGCTCGCACCATGACTACTTTGCAGCTGGGTACTAATTTGCCCTGTGGTGTCATCAAAGCGTAATTGACCAAAACCCTCTCCCGCCACTTCTTTGGAACGAATTCCCGCAAGTTTTTTGGTATCTGGTAATTGTCCTTTATTGTCAAATTTAGTGGGACTACGCTGCGCTTCATGAATACGACCCACGACAAAAGGTCGGTCAATGTTGCCATCAAAGAAATCAACGACGACTATTTCACCAACTCGAGGTAAGAAGCGTGCACCATAACCTTCGCCGGCCCAAGGGGTCAACACATCAACCCAAGCCGAGTCTGTGTCATTATTGTTCGCACCTGCCCCACCATCATGGCCATGATCATCAGAACGGGTAAACAGAAAACGAACTTTTATCCGTCCCCATTCATCAACATGGATTTCTTCACCGGCAGGACCCACAACTTTGGCACGCTGTGGATGTGTTACTGGTCGATGTGTAAGTGGATTAAATTCAGGAACGGTCGTAATATTTCGACGTTGCAAAGCCAAGGTATTGGCTTGGCGTTCATCCGCATCGCTTTGTTTGACTTGCCACTGACTTTGATGGATCAGTTGTGTAACTTGATCGGTTAAGTCTTTGGGTAAATTATTTTGGTTATAAAAAGACTTAGATAAAATCAAAAATTCTTGATCGGCACCACGATGCTGGTCAATCTCTGGATGCTCATCCAATTTGAACCAATAACCAACTTGTGTATCACGCACGGTACTTTTAGCAATAAATTGTTTGGCTTGAGCCGCATAATAATCACTAAAATTTTGATTGAGACGTTCAACTTGAGCACTATTAGAGGCAGTTGCAGCATCTTCACCATTCAGATCTTGCATCCATGCAGGGCTCACATGCCATGCCTGCTCTAAGCTTAAACTCGCATTATCTTGATTTTGGCTATGTAGGTGCTTGCTTTGTACTGCACCACCACCCTCGTCCTGTTCAAGCACATCTGCCTGCCACCGCTGCACATGTACCGACGTCGGCTGCAGACTGCGCTGACTGATAAAACTGGTCATACTGTCATTTTTTTCAGTTGCACTACTGCGATGAAAACGAATATTACGTCGTTCCAAAGCTTGATATTGACTATTATCATCAATCAAACGTAGCTTTTGGGCTGCGATGGGTGCCGCAGACGATGTTACAAAAGATTGAGCTTCATCAACCAGCCAATGAATGCCTTCACTGCGTAATAAGCGGGTAATAAAATCATAGTCGGTTTCATTACTTTGCATCATGAATGGTCGAACGTCATACTCTTTTTTTAAGCCACTTAAGTCCAAACTTAAGCTCGCTGCAAAAAGTGGGCTCTTTTTTTGCCATTCCTTAAAAATAATCTCGACCACATCTTTGACCGATTTATTCATAAACACGCGGCTATTACGACGCTTATGCCACAATGCCGTTGCATCTTCTAAGGTCAACTTATATAGCGTTAATGCGCCATCACTTTGGCCTTGAAATGCTTCAGTAATGATCCCGGTAATACGAAAAAGTTGCCCCGCATCGGTCACCTGATCGATTGCGACTTGCGTGCCAATAAATTGTTTGAGTTCTAAGGTCGCAGAAGTCGATAGACAAATCAGTTGAACATTTAAACCCGTACTAAGCGCATGTTCCCCATCAATGCGTTGTAAAAATACCGCCTGATTTAATGTCGAATTTGAAAATTGAATGTGCAAAGCACGTTTTTGTGGACTAATGCCCAATTTTTCAATTGCAGAATATATATTGTTCAGCATGTTTATTATCAAAAATCGATTTTTTATAAAATACGGCGGTATTTAATCAAGAAAATTCATATATTCCAAGGCTTCGGCGCCTAACTTTGTTTGGCTTTATGTAAGCGAAAAGCCCCTTATTGATGGAAAAAGAGACGCATCCACCTCGATACGTCTCTTTCGTTTAATCCAACTCAACTCAAACCCAATACTATTAAGTTACATTTAAAAAAGCGTGAATATTTTCCAATTGTGCTAACGCCTCATGATGTCCTTGTAAAGCCGCTTTTTGCAAATGTTGTTCTGCAATTTTAAGATCGCTCTCTACCCCGATGCCATGAATATATAGATAAGCCAACTTTCCAAAATATGTTAAAAGGCTAAGTGGATTTCATCAAACTCAGGTTTCTACAAAGTGTAGTGTAATCTGGTGCTGTCCAATCTAGACCGCATAGTTTAATCAGGCTTTGAACAGAGCCAGTGACCATGCGTAAAGACAGACGAAATAGGAATTTAATCATTAAGCAGCATTGGATTGCTGCATCAGAATAGGTTTGATTTCACCCGTGTTTATCAATGGACGGAGCAACCATTGGGTCGCTGAATCAAACCAAATTGATATATTTCCTCGATTGATCAAGGCTTTATTGTAGGTGGACAATTGGATGTACGATAGATTTTTTGGTGTGAGCTTATGAGTATTATATTACTGAATAAGCCCTTAGAGGTAGGTTTGTGCAACAAAGTCTAATTAGATTAAGTTAGGTTTAATAAGTTTAATATATTTCTTTAAATGCTATGTCCAGTGCGTCATCAACAGATTTATCTTGTTGTACAACAATTTGTCTAACTTTTCTTAGCTTCAGTCAGATATAAGACACGCCCATCTTCCTGCATGACACGGGTATGTTCTAAATAATACAGAATTGCTCTTTTTGAATGTAGAATCGCTTTTAGATCAGATGGATTAAGTTATTCCATTTATTTTCTCCTTTTGAATATTTAATCAAAAAAATTGCATAAAGAAGTTAGTAATTTAGCAATACGACAAGTTATGACGTTTAAAATGATTGCTTATAGTGCAAATTAAATGATTCTAAATCAGAGTAGGAAATTCAATATATATCTACTATAATAAATAACTATAGCCGAAAATAGATACTAATTTTTTATTTTAATACATATATGAATCAATATTGCACACTTCAAATTTTTCAAAATAACGAATGGCAAGATTGCGCTATCGTTGAATTAATTGCTAATCAAGAGCAGGGCTGGAGAGCATCTACACGAACATCATACTTATTTGAATATGCTATTGAACATATGGATTTGAGAGATGGTCATGCTCTATCATTCCAATTTCCAGTCAATGTACAAAACAACTTAGAAAACCAATGGCCAGCATTTCTCATGGACTTGCTACCTCAAGGTTATGGGCGAAAGGAGCTTTTAAATCAGCTGGGTTTTTCAATTAATGCAGAAGAACAAGCTGATTGGCCCCTACTGAAATCTGGGGCAGGTAATCCTATTGGTAATCTACGAATTAAAGAAGCTTATGACTGGCTTCAAGATCATTTTCCGACAGTGAAACCTCGTGGATTTAGCCTAAGCGAAATAATTGAAAGGAAAGAAGATTTCATTGAGTCACTTGCATCATATGGCTTATTTGTTGCTGGTTCTTCAGGTGTTCAAGGTGAATGGCCTAAACTATTACTAACACAAGGATATGATAGTCTGTTTTATTTAGATCACAGTCTTCCAGATGAACTAGCAGCAAAGCATTGGCTAGTTAAATTTAGTCGTGGAAATGATCAAAAACTGGAAAAAATACTGTTACATGAAGCAATTTACATGAAAATAGCTCGGTATTTAGGTCTAAGAGTGTTCAAGGACTTGGAACTTCACCAGAGAACGCTATTTATTCCACGTTTTGATCGCCAAATTATCAATGGTAAAGTCGAAAGAGTTGCACAAGAAAGCCTAGCCTCTTTAAGTGATAAAGCTGGCTTCGGCGTTAAAATGACACATAATCAAATCTGTACATTGATCATGGAATGTTGCTCATCACCAAAAGCTGAAATTTTTGAATATTTGAAACGAGATATCGCTAATGTTGCATTAGGAAATAAAGATAATCATACCCGTAATACCGCAATTCAACGTTTAAATGACGGCACAATTCAATTAACCCCCCTCTTCGATTTTGCACCAATGTGGCTTCATCCTGACGGAATTGCACGTACTACACGTTGGGAAAAAGATGACCATGGAGGAATGCCTATATGGGGATCTGTCATAACGCAAATAGAAGAATGTACAGGAATAGATTCAACTGAAATTAAACATACAATAATTCAACAATTGCCACTGTATGAAAATTTGCTCGATGAAATGAAAAAAATAAATATAGATGATGAGATTCTACAAAATAGTCATCATCGTATATTGAATATATGCCAACAGATTCAGGAGCTTTCTAATGGATAAACGTTATAAGCCTATGACGGCAATCGAGCAAATGAATAAACGCTTACAAGTCTTAGAAAATATAAATAACAATCCTGAGTGGCAAATTTACCAGATTGCATCATACATTAGAAAAGAACTACATTTAACATTAAATGAAATGAGTAAAATTACTAAAATTGCACCACAGACTTTACAGAAAATGGAGCAACCTGATAGTAATCCAACATTAGATTCTATAAATAAGTTGTTAAATGCATTTGGTTTAAAATTTATTATTAAATCAAAATAGTTTAATTTAAATTACCTATAAACTAGATTTTGATTTATTTTCTAAATAGTCACCCCACCACTGCATCATATCAGCTCTTTGTTGAATATAATCTGCATGGTTATAACTAGCACGTGTTTTATTCTTATCTACATGTGAAAGCTGAGCCTCAATCCAACTATCTTGAAATAAGCCAGAATCATTTAAAATAGTACTGAATGTTGATCTTAAACCGTGTGAGGATAGCTCATTTTTTTTGTATCCCATCTTACGAATGGCTGAATTTATTGTGTTAAAATGCAATGGCTTATCTTTAATTTTTGGGCTGGCAAAAACATAACGATCGCCTTGTGACCACTCTAGTGCAGATCTAACAATGCTCACCGCTTGCGATGATAATGGAACTAAAAAATCAGGAATATCATAACCTGCTATCACTTTTCGACGATATTGCTTGATATGTAAAGCAGGTATTTTCCAAAGATTATTATCAAAATCAAAATGATGAGGTTCTGCAGACAATAACTCTGCCCCCCTGACTCCAGTATATAATTTAAATAGGATTGCTTTTTTTATAATCGGATCTGTATTTAGTTGAGTTATTCTAAGAATAAAATTAGAAATTTCTTCATCTTTTAAATAGGGATAATTTTTCTTTAATTTCCCTTTCAATAATATTTTATTTAGACCATAAGCTTGATTATAATCACAGTATCCCATTGCAACTGCAAAATCATAGATTTGATTTAAATAGCTATACGCTTTTTTTACAGGTTCCTTAACTCCCCTATTTTCAATCTGCTTAATTACCTTAACTAAATCAGTTCTTTTAATTTTACTAAAATCTATATCACCAATAACGGGATAAATGTCATTTATTAAACATGCATTCGCCAATTGGATTACACCACCACGTGGTTGATCTTTAAATGAATTATTTGTTTTAAACTCTAACCATTCTTCACAAACAACTTTAAAAGTTTGAATTTTCTCCTGAACTAAATTTTGTGTAGAAAATTTAGTTGCCTTATAGGAGTCTCTGGCCACTCTAGCCTCTTTGAGATTCATCTCAGGATATGTACCTAGAGTGACTCGTGGTCTTTTACCCGTTTCTGCAACTGAATATCGATAACTCCAAGACTTTTTTCCATTAGGATCGACTTTTAAGCTTAAACCATCATCATCAGCTAAAAAGTAAATTTTTTCTTTTGGATATGACTTTCGTACTTGTGTTTCCGTAAGACTCATAAATTTTTATAAACCAGCATAATGATCCCCATTATCTTAATTATATCAAAAATAAGCATTATTATATGATGCGTATATTACGCATCACATAAATATTTATATATATGTTTTTTATAAATATTTTTTTGATATTCTACATTGTAGTAACCAAAAAAGTAACCACTGTTAAAATCTGTATTAAGCAACAAAAATCAGTGATAGTTAAACACTATTCTGCAATGGGTTTGTTTTACAGACTTAGTAACCGAACCTTAATTATTTGAGGTAATATTTCGGTTCTGTCGCATTAAGTCGATCTTCAGCTACTATTGAATTTTGTAGGAGCTGAATATGTCACTAATCCAAGCTGATCCTAGACAGTATCGTGGACAACAAATCCCTCTAAATTCTTGAAATATTTCTGTTCAAAGGCTTCTGGGCTTAACCAGCCGTTTGCAGAATGTCTTCTGCTTCGATTGTAATAAATCTCAATAGTGCATAATCAATCGCTTGCTGTTTAAATTCAGGACTTGAGCAGCATTGCTGCGTAAGATAGCCATTTCTTGGATCTCCAAAGTTAACGTTACGTTATCTTTAGAGGGAAGTACTGTCCATTATTTTGGCTAGAATCAATAGGCCAATAGCCCTCAATCAAGAGCTATATAAATCAAGCCAGGCTTTCTTTTACAAATTGTGGATCAACAATAAATAATCGAATAAGCGATGTTGCTGCTCCTGAAGGTCTTCTAGTACCTTGTTCCCAAGATTCGAGTGTACGTCTCGAAACACCCAGAAGTTTGGCAAATTGCTCTTGTGTCAGTTGAGCCTTTCTACGAGCTAATGCTACATCGGTCTCAGTAATTATAGTTCTTTTAGCTGCATTATTAGCAAACATATCATCTATACCTTGCAAGATTTCAGCTTCAATATCTCTGGTTGCTTCAAAAGCTTCGAGTTCTTTTTCAGTCATTAAACGAGTCATTTAATTTCTCCACCAATGCTTGAAGAGTTTTTTTACTAAGCTGTACCGTTTGCTTTTTACTATACAGGGTTAATAACCAAATCTCTCCATTTGTTAAACGATTAAAGTAAATGACTCTGACACCACTACTTTTACCTCTCCCACCGCTCGTCCATCTAATTTTACGAATGCCACCTGAATTAGGCTCTACATCTCCTGCTTCAGGATTTAATGCCAAGAATGTTTTGAATTCTTCCTGAGTCCAATAAACAAGACAGTATTTAGTAAATAATGGGGTTTCACATATTGTATACATTACTTGTATTTATACTACCTTGTAGTAATTTATTCTATACGACTATGTAGTATTTTTAAGTATTAATTTTGAGTTTTTTGTTTTTAGTTCTTACATAATTCCAAAGCTAAAATTAGATGTAACTTATTGCTTTTTTTATTGAAATTTACTTCAGACACTAAAAAATCTTGTGTTTTCACATAAATTTCACTATCTGAGAACTATTTTAGGTGGAAAGTAATAGTTGAAAGTTTCTAAATTCTTAAAATACAGGGGTATAATTAAATGGCTATAGAATTTGTTTCCAAATCAAAGTTACCTACTGCATTTGGCGATTTTGAAATTATAGCATTTCAAGACCAAAGTACTGGTGAAGAACATATTGCTCTTGCCAAAGGCATGGGTACTATTTCTAATCAACCTGTACTCGTTAGAATTCATTCAGAGTGCTTAACAGGTGACGCTTTTGGATCACTCAAATGTGATTGTGGTCCCCAATTACATTCAACCATGAAAATGATTTATGATGCAGGTCAAGGTGTGATCTTATACTTGCGCCAAGAAGGTCGCGGCATAGGACTAACCAATAAAATTCGAGCTTACGCCCTTCAAGACCAAGGACATGATACTCTTGACGCCAATTTATTATTAAATTTACCAGCAGATGCTCGTAAATATGATATGTGTACCATTATGTTAGATTATTTAAAAATAAAGAATGTAAAACTCATTACAAATAATCCCCTTAAAATTAAATCTTTAACTGATTTAGGAATTAATGTTGTTGAACGTATTCCTTTAAAAGTTGGTTTAAATATCTTTAACAAAGCTTATCTTGAAACAAAGCAAAAACGCATGTCACATCTATATGATAATAGTGATTTTTAAAAAGCGATCACTTTTAGAAAAATATCCACGTATAAAGTTCCATCTCCCTTTCGGGAGAAGGACAAGATAAAATATTGTTTTATATTCAATTATGGTTTTAAAGAAGATTTATGAAAGCTGCCTGACTATTCTTTATTTTGTCTCAGTATCTGTGCAAAAACCGTCACTTTTTCTAAAGTAGCATTCATTCCCTTATTAAAAAAAGTATCGACAAGCGCTGAGCCAATGATAATAAGATCTACTTTATTGGCTAGTGCTTTAACATGGCTTTCATTTTTGATCCCAAAGCCAATTGCAACTGGAATATTAAAAATTGGCTTAATTTCAGTTATCTTTTTCTCAAGATTAGATATATTGAAGTCTCCTCCTGTTAAGCCATTTTCTGCAACATGATATAAAAAACCTGTCGCGCGCGCTGAAATTTGCTCTAACCTTTCAACTGGGGTCGTCGGCGCGGTCATTGCAATTAAATGCATATTTTTTTCATTTAATTGCACCTCAAATTTTTCTCGATATCCATATGGAGCATCTAAAATCAATATTCCATCTATAAGATTTTCTGTTTCAGCGATAAGTGTCTCAAAACCATATTGCATAATCGGATTTAAATAAGTCATGAAAATTATTGGTGTCTGGTCATCATGCAGCCTGATTACTTTTACCAACTCAATGGTCTGTTTTACCGTTTGACCTGCATCTAAAGCCCGAAGATGCGCTGCCTGAATGATCTCTCCATCTGCCACTGGATCAGAAAATGGAATACCCACTTCAATAATGTCAGCCCCTGCTTGACCCAATTGGCTTAACAGACGACAACTTTCTGTAAAATTAGGATCTCCAGCAGTAAAATAACAGACCAGACCGCTTCGATTTTCCAGTTTCAATTGCTCTAATTTTTGATCTAGACGGTTCATGCTGTAGCTCCTGCAAGATATTTTTTGACCGTGTTTAAGTCTTTGTCTCCTCTGCCACTTAAATTGACAATAATGATCTGTTCTGGCTGCATTTCTTGAGCAAGTTGAATCGCATATGCAATCGCATGAGAACTCTCAAGAGCAGGAATAATACCCTCCTGTTGACTTAAAAGCTTAAAGGCATTTACCGCTTCTTGATCGGTGATCGCCGTATATGTAACACGTCTTGTTTCAAACAGAAGACCATGCTCAGGACCGACACCAGGATAATCTAAGCCAGCTGATATAGAGTGCCCCTCTAAAATCTGCCCATCTGAATCTTGTAATAAATAAGTTAAATTGCCATGCAGCACACCGACTTGACCCTTGCAAATAGAGGCGGCATGTTCACCGCTATTTGTTCCTTTTCCACCCGCTTCAACGCCAAACATTTTGACATTCAGGTCTTCTAGAAAAGGATGCATCAACCCTAATGCATTTGATCCTCCACCAACGCAAGCAACTAGAGCATCAGGAAGTTTATTTTCTTTCAGGAGTATTTGGTTTCTGGCTTCTAAACCAATAATTTTCTGAAATTCTCTGACCATGGTGGGATATGGATGAGGGCCTGCACCCGTACCCAATAGGTAATAGGTTGTATCCACATGACGAATCCAGTCACGTAATGCTTCATTCATGGCATCTTTTAAAGTCCCACGCCCTTTTTGAACACTTCTGACTTCAGCACCGAGTAATTTCATACGTTCAACATTCATTTGTTGCCGTTGAATATCTGTTTCTCCCATAAAAATGGTACATTTCATCTTAAACAGCGCGCAAACCGTTGCTGTTGCAACACCATGTTGCCCAGCACCCGTTTCTGCAATGATTCTGGTTTTGCCCATAAATTTGGCTAATAAGATTTGCCCTACACAATTATTGATCTTATGCGCACCCGTATGGTTCAAATCTTCTCGCTTGAAATATATTCGAGCGCCGCCTGCATAAGCTGTTAGGTTTTTTGCATAAAAAAGAGGACTAGGACGACCAACAAAGTCCGTTAAAATCTGATGATATTCAGCCCAAAATTCAGGTTTGTGCCGAACAGTATTAAAGGCTTGTTCTAATTCTTGAAGTGCTGGCATTAAGATCTCTGGTATGTAACATCCGCCAAATTGACCAAAAAATCCCAAGTCATCAGGACCATTACCTGTATAAGGGGTTGTCATCTCATATCTCTTTTACTATCAAAACTTGTTTGATCTTAAAATATTTTCATTTTTATGATAATTGATATATTTTGAGCTTATGGTGTTAGAGAATTTTACAACATGAAACGCAGAACATTACCTCCCCTTAATGCTTTAAAAGCATTCGAGGCTGTCGCTAGAAATAAAAGTTTCAGTTTAGCTGCGGAAGAATTGTGTGTAACCCATAGTGCGATTAGCCATCAAATAAAGCAGTTAGAAGAATGGTTGGATAAAAAATTGTTTATTCGACATTCCTCGACCATCTCTCTGACGGCGGATGCCGAAGAATTATCGCTAGTTTGTACGCAGCTTTTTAATCGTTTAGAACAATGCGTCTTTGAGTTAACAAATAAAACTTCAGAAGTAGAGGTTGTAATAGGCGCTTCTCATAGTTTTATGGCAAATTGGCTGATTCCTCGATTAGAAAAGCTCGAAGTCATTTATCCCAATATCCATATCAAATTAATGACATGTAATGACTTAAAATTGTTAGAAAAAGAGAAAGTTGATATATTTATCAATAGCGTCAGTGAGCATCATCTACTTCCCAACTTTTTGAATAAATATCTGTTATTTCCCGATAACATGGGTCCTATTTGTAATCGTGAAATAAATCTTCTTCATTCCGTAAATGATCTTTTAAACTATCCATTACTTCATACCCACTCAAATAAAAGTGCATGGCATACATGGTTTGATCAGTTTCAAATAAGCTTTTCCCCAAAATCCAATGACCGTTATTTTGATAGTCTGAATTTAATGATAGAGGGTGCCGTGTCTGGGTTAGGAATTGCCATAGCACCTCAAATTCTAGTAGAAAAAGAAATGTTAAATGGAAAGATCATTGCCCCTTTTGGTTTTATCTATTGTGACTATAATTTTTATGCAATGGTCAGAAAAAATAACGAAAATCGTGATGTTATGAATATCATTGATTGGTTAATGGCCGAAGAAAAAAGTTAAACATTTAATCTTTGATTTGAAAAATTCTATTCAATTGCTCATCTATAACGTCTATTTCACATTCTGTTCACGCTTTGCTGCCTAAGGTATAAACATACACTTCATACGGACACTGATGATGAGACTTGTAAAAACACTAATTGCTACAGCCTTATCCTTGCCGCTTCTGTTGTTAGCCGGATGTAAAAGTATTCCCAGTTATTCAGCCGATTACGCCCAATCCAGAAACGGTATTCAGGGGATAGCGCTGGATCAGGCTAAAGCTCAGGATATCGGCCTCCGCTTTACCTCAGCTTTTAATACCTTGGGCACACCAGAATTTGTGGAAAGAGCCGGATCGCTGTATGCCGACCAGCTGTTTATTAACGATACCCTATCGCAATTTTCATCCCGTCAAAATCTACTCGAGCACTTTCAAGGCATGAACAAACGGGTCAGCAAGGTCAGCGTCAAGCTGTTAAACGCTTCTTATTATCAGGACTCTGCCTACGTGCACTGGCATATGATCTATGATTTTAAAATGTTCGGCACGACCCGCAGTATGGACTCTTACGGTATCAGTGAAATCAAGATTAACGAAAACAACAAGATTATTTTCCAGCAGGATTTCTGGGACCCTGCGAATGGCCTGTACCGTTCCCTGCCTTATGTTGGAGGAGTCTACTCATGGCTACTGCCTTTCAAAAAATAGCGATTAGTACAGCGTTAGTGATGGGATGTAGCTTCTGTCCATGGGCACAGGCACAAAGCCTGAATCAATGCGGCAATGGTCCGCTGATGGTGGGTCAAAAACAGGTCGGTATGGCCAGTTATTTTGCACAAAACTGTAGCCAGTCCTGGGAAAAACAAAATATACAGATGGACTTTTCCTATACCCAGAATATTCCGGAATGGGCATTTAAACGTGCGGCCACACATTTACTGAAACGTAATGTTAAAGACGCAAAAATACATGCTCTATTCAACCCAATCACTGATTTGTATCGTCCGGTCAGATCAGGCGACCTGTACCGTTTAAAATACAATCATGCTACACAGACCCTGAGCTTATCTTTGAACCAGCAAAGTTTAGGGCAGCTTAAACATCCTCTGGCACAACAATATTTTAATATATGGCTGGGTCCCCAGCCATTTAGTGCTAAATTAAAACAGCAATTATTAAATTAGTATCTGCCGCTATGTCGAAACATTTTATCCTGATGGTTGAAGACCATTATGAACTGGCCTCTACCCTATGCGAGTTTCTGGAAGAACATGGCTTTGTGGTCGATCATGCCCGCCATCTGAGTGCTGCTAGACAATTACTGAAACAGCAACGCTACCATATCTTGCTACTAGACATTAATTTGCCTGATGGTTCTGGTTATGAATTGTGCGAGTGGTTACGCAATGAAGAGGGGTTGGACTTACCTGTCTTGATGCTTACCGCTCGGGATACCTTGGATGATAAACTCAAAGGCTTCAATTCCGGCACGGATGATTATCTGGTCAAGCCCTTTGACTTTAACGAGCTGGTGGTTCGGGTCAAGGCCCTGATCAA
Source organism: Acinetobacter sp. SH20PTE14 (assembly GCF_021391555.1). Classification (NCBI taxonomy): domain Bacteria; kingdom Pseudomonadati; phylum Pseudomonadota; class Gammaproteobacteria; order Moraxellales; family Moraxellaceae; genus Acinetobacter; species Acinetobacter sp. SH20PTE14. Next base: position 74,425 of record NZ_CP090068.1, read on the forward strand.
ACGCTCCCTGGGTGAAGTATCCAACAGTCGTCTGCAAATTCATGACCTAATTTTGGACCCCGCAACACAGCAGCTAACTCGAGCTGGCCAGAACATTGAATTGCCTCCAATTCAGTTTAAACTTTTGAAGCTACTGATGCGTCACTCTCCTAAAGTACTGACCAAACAGGAAATTATGATGGAGCTTTGGGGTGACGAAGAGCCAGAAAGTGATGCTCTGCGCAGTCATATCTATAATTTACGCAAAATGGTCGATAAACCCTTTGAACAAAAGCTGATTCACACCATATCCGGGATTGGTTTAAAGATTGCTTTCGAAGATGAAGCCTAATTTAGGTACACAACGACAATCAGTCCAGTGGTCATTGCCAGGTCAACATTCTGATGGGTGACAATATAATATTGCCTGTCAAACAGCTCCACACGCCAACCTAGCTGTTTGCATAGCTTTTGCACCAATTGCAATCCAATGCCATGCCCTTTGATTTCCAGTTGTAGCTGCTGGCCAGACAGTTCCTGAACCTTAGAATTGTTAGGTAAAGGCATGCCGACCCCATTGTCAGCAATCAGCACTTTATTTTTTTCCAGAATCACATCAATTTCTGTGCCCTGTGAATAGTTCAGTGCATTGCGCAGAATATTACCAAACACCATTTTGGTCATGGATGGATAAAGTTTACGCGGCTGTTCATCGAGGTCTTTTTGCAGGTCAATCTGCATGCCTTTGTTATGACTGACACTCTCTAGATCCTGCACCAGATTGTCCAGACATTCTGAAAGCATGGTCGGTTCAGCAGTTAAAGTATTGGTGGTATTGCGGGCAATAGCCAGCAAGGTATCGACCAGCAGCTGCATGTCTTCAATGGTGTTATGCAGGCGGGTAAAGGACTTGTTGTCGCCATAGCGTGCCTGACACAGCTGCACATTGCCTTTTAAAATGGTCAGTGGCGTGCGCAGCTCATGGCTGACATCTCCGGTAAATTCACGCTCACGCTGAATAAATTCGCTTAATACCTGATGATATTTTTCCAGCGCCTGCTTGAGGTATTCAGCTTCCAGATTGGAGTCGGTGCGGATGTCCTGAAAAGGCGAAGCCTGATTTTTCTGATGTTCCCAGTCGATATGTTCCAGCGCATTGGCCAACCGGGTAATCGGGGAAAAATAACGTCGGGCCCGACGGTTCCACCACCACAATACGCTATACAGTACGAATAGGCTGACCATCAGCGGTGCCAGACCAAACAGCCAGACCAGCTTGTTGACGTTGCTTTCGCCAAACACCAGCAGCACATGCTGTCCGTCTTTTTCACCATACACGGTCATCCGCTCCTTGCCATCGACAAAATGCCGGTTCACCCCTTGCTCAAGCTGCATGTGGCGAAATTGGACTGGCGGCAGATCGCTCCAGCGGTAACCATACAGGTTTTTGGTGTCGGGCAGTTCAGCAGCCGGATTACGTTCCAGCCGCTGCCAGTAGTGTGACATTTCCTGTTCTAGCGCAGTTCTGAGCAGGGAGCCCTTGATTACCCAGGCACTACAGCCAATCCCAATCACCACAGACAGGGCAATGAATCCGATTTGCAGCCAGTAGTAGCGGTTAAACACCTCACCCAGAGGATGATCGTGTTTGTCCCTGAACAGCTTTAACATTGGTGCATTCCCCGCTACCCCATCCGATTCGCCATTCAATTATACGGTTTTCTTTTTAAACAGAAAGTGACCGATCACCCACTCGCGTCCATGCTCATAACCGAACAGTTCGGCACAGGCCATAAAGAAAATCCGCCAGCGTTGCCACCAGATGGCGGCATCTACACCATAGGTCTGTTCAAATAAGGGGCGCAGCTCGTCCTGTTTCCGGTCCATGTTCTCGAGCCAGGCATTTGCGGTGCGTTCATACTGCGTGCCGGCCCATTGCCAGTGCTGCTCTAATTGCAAATGCTGCTGGAAATGTAGAAAGGTCGAAGCTGCCGGCATCAGTCCGCCACTAAAGAAATATTTCGACATCCAGTCGAATTCATTTTTCACTTCAAACGGATAATGCAGGAAACGGTGACAGAAAATATGGCACCAGAGCAGACCATCCGCTTTCAGCCAGCTGCTGATATTTTCAAACAGTTTCTGGTAATTACGTACGTGTTCAAACATTTCCACCGAAACTACGCGGTCAAAGGACGCGGGTTCCAGTTGCAGTACATTGACGTCGCAGGTGATCACCGTCAGGTTCTGCAGTTTTTTCAGACGCGCCTGTTCCTGAATATACTGGCGCTGGGTCGAGGAATTCGACACCACCGTAATGCGGGCCTTGGGATAATGCTCGGCCATATACAGACTCAACGATCCCCAGCCACAGCCAATTTCCAGAATATCCTGTCCATCTTTTAACTGTGCACGCTGGCAATAGCTGGCCAGTGCGGCTTCTTCCGCCTGATCCAGGGTGGTATGAGTATGTTCAAACAGGCTAGCGCTGTATTTCAGACGCTTGCCCAGCACCGCCTGGAAAAATGCGGTGGGCAGTTCATAGTGCTGTTCATTGGCCTTTTCGGTCTCGATGGCAATCTCGCTGTTTTTCAGCATATGCAGCACATCCATATAGCGCCGAGCTGCCAGTGCCGGGTCAAAGCGTCCTTCCTGTGCCAGACGTTTTTTGCTTAGGCTGCGAATGCCGGCGCGAATGACTGAATCGGGCAGCTTGCCGCTTTCGACCAGTTTTAAAGATTGTTGAATCATAAAGTCCATGTATTTACCTACTGTTTGGGTGGCCACGGAATAAACATTGAAGTTCGTCGTTGATAGTCTTTATAGTTGTCGCCGCGATGTGCCAGCGCCTGTTGTTCACTAAAGGGAATCCCGGTGATGTAGTACAGAAACAGCCACATCAGCAGTGGATAAATCCATAATTCATAGCATCCTGCTGCCAGACCGAGCACTGGATAAGCAAACCAATGCAGCCATTCAAAAAAATAATTCGGATGGCGCGAATATTTCCACAAACCCTGATCCATGGTTTTACCTTGATTCTGTGGATCTAGCTTAAAACGGTAAAGTTGCTGATCGGCAGTGCTTTCGCCTATCAAAGCGGATAGCATGATCATGCCCGCTACAATCACAGTGACCAAAGTCCAGTCATTCCATTGCTCGGTCGAGATACTTAACAGCTTCAGCATTGGGTAAGAAAACAGTAGAGCCAATCCTGCCTGAAATATAAAAAACACCAGAAAACCAAGATGCTGATACTCCCCCATCGCTCGGCGCATGTTGGCATAACGCGTGTCTTCTTGGGTTTCACTGGCATAGCGCCGTAACAGATGCCAAGTCAGCCGTGAAAACCAGATCCCACTCGCCAGTCCCAGAAATAAGCGAACCAACATCGGTGCACTGTCAATCGCCCAAGCGGCAATAATCACATTGAGGGCAATACTGAAACTCCAAGCGACATCGACCAGCCCTGCTCTACGGTTATAGGTCACCAACACCCAGCTACAGAGCATGATAAAGACATTCAGCATCAGTAAGTTCAGCAGCATTTCGGCCCTCCTGTTTTATCTTGGCTTAGTAGGCACTGGCTTCGAACAGCAGATGTACATCACTGATCACGCCTTCGCGGAAGCCACCTTCGCAATAACACAGATAAAAATCCCACATGCGGATAAAACGCTCATCAAAGCCGAGTTGCAGGACCTGATCATGCTGCTGCAAGAAACGCTGACGCCAGTGGTGCAAGGTCTGGGCATAGCTCTGGCCGATATCTTCCAGATGTTTGAGACGCAGTTTTTGTTCGGAAGCGGTCTGGGTCATGACACTGATACAGGGAATAAAACTGCCTGGGAAAATATAGCGCTTGATATAGTCCACGGTATTCAGGGCTTTGGCATAGCGTGCATCTTCTATGGTGATGGCCTGAATCAGGGCCAGACCATTCGGTTTCAGCAGCTCACGGCATTTCTGGAAATAGGTGGATAAATACTGCTCACCTACGGCTTCGATCATTTCAATCGACACCAGCTTGTCGTATTTGCCTTCCAGTAAGCGGTAATCTTTCAGCTGCACAGTCACACGATGTGACAGTCCGGCTGCAGCAACTCGGGCGAGTGCTTCATCGTACTGAGCTTTGGAAATGGTAATGGTAGTCACCCTACAGCCATAATGCTGAGCCGCATAAATGGCAAAGCCTCCCCAGCCGCTGCCAATTTCGACCAAATGATCCATCGGTTTGAGTTGCAGTTTCTGGCAAATCAGCTCTTTTTTATAATCCGAAGCCTGTTCCAGGCTCATGCCCGGCTCTTTAAACACCGCACTGGAATACATCATGCTGTAATCCAGGAACAGCTTGAAAAAGTCATTACTCAGGTCATAATGCTCGGCAATATTTTTGCGGCTGCCATCAATCGAATTCTTACGCGATTTATACCAGACCTTTAACAGTAACTGGCTGGCTTTGGCCACTGCATTCTGATTCATCTGGTCCAGCACATCGCGGTTACGTGCCAAAATGCGGATCACATCGACCAGATCTTCACTGCTCCAGTAGCCACGGATAAAACCTTCGGCAGCACCCAGTACACCATTACGGAACAGCAGATCCATCAGACGGACATCATGCACCTGTATCACCGCCTGTAAATCGCTATTTTCCCCGACAGCCCCGTTCCAGACGCCTTTAAAAATCAGCTGACCATGGCGTAATTTCAGCAGGTGGCGCAGTACCACCGGCAGTGTGCTTTGCTCTCCCATGAATAGTGTCTTCATCGCAATGTGTTTCCTTTTTCTTTTTTAGGATGTCGGTAAAACGGAATTTTCTTTTTCCATAAACGAAAGGCGTGCAGATAAATTCCGCTGACCATCCTGAAGGGTTCAAGAACTTTCAGTACAGCATAGCGATGCTGCTGTGAAGGAACCGTGATGGCCTGCAAGGAAAATTTCAGGGTGGCATCGAATTGCAAGATTCCCTGCTCAAACAGCTGCATATAAATCACGTTCTGCCGATCCGAAAAGCTGAAGCGCCAGCGATAATCCAACCCCATTGGCATGAACGGCGACACATGAAAGGCCTTTTTAAAGTCAAACTGGTGACTCTGGTACGGCGCATGTTCGTCTGCATTGTTTCGGCAGTCGTGAATGTAGACCTGTCGTTCATTCCACGGTGTGTTGGTGATTTCACTCAGCACAAAGAGCAACTGGTCGGTCGCACTAAAGACCATATAAAATACTACGGAATTGAAACGAAAGCCGAGTGTGCGCGGTAAAGCCAGCACCCGGATGGAAGCGGCATGCGGTAACAGATAGTTTTCCCGCTTGATCAGCAGGCGTGCAATCTTCTGCCGAATCGAGCCACATTCCATAGTCAGAAAATCGAGCTCATCTAGGGTCAGGAAATTCCAGCGGTTAGATGACCACAGCCAGGATTTTCGGGTAAACGTCGCGAGTTGATCTGGATCAAACCACAGATAGCTCAGCTGGGTTTTAAAAGCATGGGCTTGGGGCAAATAACGACGATGCCGGATTTCAGCAGTGGCTATCGCCAGTGGATACATCTGCATCATGCGCTCCTAAGCTGCCTGTTCAGCCTGTTTTAATAACTGATCGATTACCCATGATGCGCTACGCGCCCCATCCTCATGAAAGCCCCAGCCCCAGTAAGCGCCACAATATGAGGTGCGGTTTTGGCCGTTGACCTCGGCCCAGCGTTGCTGTGCTTCAATCGCCGGGGCATCAAACACCGGATGACGGTAATGTCGTTCTACCCAGACTTTTTTTGGATTCAGGGCAAAATTAGGATTCAGGGTGGCAAAGACCTGGGTTTTGCAGTTCAGGTTCTGCAACTGGTTCATCCAGTAGGTAAAGCCATAATGTGTGCCACTGTGCTGGAATGGCGTCTGTTCAGTGACCTGAGTCGGCGTGACGTGTACATGCCAGCTGGCCCACTGGCGACGGGATCTGGGCATGATGCGGGTATCAGAATGCACCACCATACGGTTAGCCTGATAGCGGAACTTGCCCAGCACGTCCAGCTCCTGCGCTGTCGGATCTTTAAGTAGTTTCAGGCTGTCGTCAGCATGACTGGCAAAGATTACCCAGTCAAAACGCTCACTGCCCTGTGCCGTTTCAACCAGTACATCATTGGAACTACGGGATACATGAAGCACACCCGTTTTGCGGAAGATAATATTCGTCTGGGACTGAATCGCACGAACGTAGCGAGCCGATCCACCCTTGACCGTGAGCCATAACGGCCGGTCTTTCAGTTGCAACATGCGATGGTGCTGGAAAAAGCTCACCACAAATTTATAGGGAATCTGTCCGGCCTGTTCCACCGGACAGGACCACAGCGCTCCACACATCGGATAGAGATGTTCCTGACGGAAGGCATCGCTATAACCATGTTGATTTAAATACTCATCAATACTGAGCTGTGCATCGACCTGTTCCACACCCAGATCTTTATTGGCCGCATAGAAACGGAACAAATCCGACAACATCGCGCGAAAATCTGCATTAAAAAAGTTTTGAGGTCGGAACAATAACGAGAATTTTTTTGAAGGATTGTACTGTAAGCCACTGACCTGATTATTCACCGAAAAGCCCATGTCACTGCTTTGCGATTGAATCCCAAGTTCTTTTAGCATCGAGCAGAACAGCGGATAGTTATGCTCATTAAAGACAATAAAGCCACTGTCCACCGCAACCTGTTCACCATCGATATTCAGCTGATGGGTATCGGTATGACCACCAAAGTAGTTATTCTTTTCAAAGACTATGACTTCATGCGCTTTGCTGAGTTTCCAGGCAGCGTACAGACCGGAAATACCTGAACCAATAATTGCAATTTTCATGGTGATTCCTTTGAATGAATAGTCGGAGTGCCGGTCTTGGCAGCTTTTTTCTGTTTTCGAACCCGGGCAATTTTACTGACATCATAGACACGTGCGGGAATGGGCTTGAGTCCCCAGACCAGCCCGAACAAAGACATGAGTTTCAGCAGGTAATAGGTCACATCAATCTGCCACCAGTAAAAACCCTGCCGTGTACTGCCGGCATAATAATGGTGATTGTTGTGCCAGCCTTCGCCCAAGGTAATGATGGACAGAAATAAGTTGTTGCGGCTGTGATCTTCAGTGTCAAAATCCCGGCTGCCATAATGATGCGCCAATGAGTTAATACACAAAGTGGCTTGGAGCAGCAACACAGTGGAGACCACAAACCCCCAGACCAGCAATTGCAGGCCGGAGGTACCGAGTTGCGGCCAGGTCATAGCCAGCCACTCCCCTAGCGCATAAATACCGCCCGCGGTCAGCACCACCACAATTAAACTGAAACGGTCCAGCCAGATCAGTTCCGGATATTTCAGCCAATCTCTAATGACTTCTTTACGCGTGGCAAAGTTATATTCGTTTAAAAACCAGCCAACGTGGCTGTACCAAAAACCATGTGTTGAGGAGTGTGGATCTTGTAGTGTATCGGTATAGCGGTGGTGATAACGGTGATGGGCCGCCCACCATAGCGGACCACGCTGTGCACTCATAGTTCCAATTAACACAAACAGGAATTGCACCGGACGCGAAGTCTGAAAAGTTTTATGTGACAGATAGCGATGAAAAAAGGCCGTAATGGAAAACATGCGGATTAGGTAGAATGCGAGCATGAAACCCAGTGCAAACCACGATACCTCCACCCAGAATACTGCCAGACAGGCCAGATGCAGTAGAATAAAGGGTAAAATTCTGAACCACTGAATTTTACTATTTTCAGCAGTCAGGGTTTTGGGCGCTGTGGGTGTAGACCAGCTGTCTATCCATCGAATTAGACTTTTCAACATGGACTCATCCTAATTTTAAGCGACTGTCTTTATTCTGTTTGATGAGTGTAATCAGCCAGATATGAATTTTATGTGAAGTGAAAAAAAGCCGAACTGTAAGAGTCTAGGCAGTTCGGCCAAAGGGTAGCAGATTAATGCGGTAATTTGATTAACTTTGTGATGTCGTAACCATAGTGTTTCGCAGTCTCCAGATACGACTGGTAGGTGGCTTCATCCAGTTGCGGTTCACGTGACAAAATCCACAGGTATTTACTGCTTGGTCCACCTACTAGCGTCACTTTATACTCCGGGTCAACTCTTAACACCCAATAATGACCTTTGGTAAAAGGCATCCAGCGCAAACCTTGCGGCAAAAAGCTGACCTTGAGTTTGCTGTTCCCTTCATTTTGTGGATAGGCAATACCTTCGGAGCTGATCATCTCTCCACTGGCAATACGGCAGCTATTTAATACCCCCATAGTCTGGTTAGCATTGACGCTATATTGTGCAGTGATATTGGATACACACTTACGCTGAAAATACATCGGTAGATGCGCAATTTCATACCACTTGCCCGCATACCGTTGGATATCTACCTGATCGACTGCCTGAGGTGGAACCGTTTCAGCTTGCGTAGTAAAGCTTAAGCTGATTATCGCCAGCGTTGTCGCTGCCAAAACAGACTTGAATAGCATCTTCATTTTTTAGCCTTGTTTGATTTTAGGCTTAAGATAACTCAACAGCATGTGAACAAAGCGTGAAGACGAAATGATGTGATTCAGGAGGCGTGCTGCTAAAAAAGTCCTAGACTGGTTTCCGGGTTAAAGCCATTCTTTGCTGTCATCTGCCACAGGGGTACCATGCATCACATGCTGAATCATGGCATAGGCAATACTGCCCTTGAACGGAATTTCGGGTAACTGATCAAATTTGAAAAACTGCGCATCGCTCAGTTCATTTTCCTGAATTTGAATGTCCCCTGTATGATATTCTGCCTTGAAGGCCATCATCAGATTGCTGGGAAACGGCCACGGCTGGCTGGCTAGATATTGAATATTTTTGATTTGTAGCCCCACTTCTTCCATCGTCTCACGGCGTACCGCCTCCTCCAGGGTTTCGCCCACTTCGACAAATCCGGCAATCAGGCTGTACATCTGGGTTTTGTTGCGGGCATTTTTTGCCAACAGAATTTCATCTGTACCCCGAGTAATGATGGTAATCACACAAGGATTTACCCGCGGATACTGGTTATAGCCACAGGATGGACAGAGCATGGCATAATGGCTGGCGTGCTGCTGGGTGGCGTGAGCGCACTTACTGCAAAAGCGGTGATTACGGCGCCATTCTAGCAACTGTACCGCACGGCTGGCCTGTTCAAACTGCGGTCTGCTCCAGACTTGCACCAGTTGCCGGATCGGAACCAATTGATAACCTTTAGGCACTGGTTCGTCTTCTTTAAGATCACGTGCAATGATCTTGCCATTTTCCGAGAGGTCTAGATCATGCTGCAATCTTGCTACCTGTGGCAACTGAAAATGCTCATCCACTAGTAATTGTTGCTGTCTAAAAATATATGCTTTTGAATGCATGCTCATGACATCCACTGATTAAAAAAAATCCCATACATAGGAGTGTATGGGACAAAACTAAGGAAGCTTACATGGAGTAACTTCTAAGCAGATACTAGGTGCAAGCTGCCTGAATTACAACCATAATAATTTGTATCTTTTTGATTAAAATCACATAATTTTCACACCACCTATGCATTAAGGAATAATGTAATGTGAATTTCATCAATGGGCTGTAGCATTACAGAGATGGACAGTCTTTTATTGCAGCAATCATGATTCCTGTGCAATGCCAGCTGATCATCTGGTCGAGTTGAATTGATTCAACATGCGCGTTGATCTTTATTTTCACAAAAAATTGAACTGTTCGACTTTACACTGCGCTCTCTTTCACTGGTTCTGAGATAGGTATGCGTTTCGGTTTAATTCTAGGTGACCAGCTTCATCATCAGCTTGCTACGCTCAAAGCGCTGGACCGTACCCAGGATGTGATCCTGATGGCCGAAGTGGTTGAGGAAGCCACGTATGTCGCGCATCATCCGCAGAAAATTGCCCTGATTTTTAGCGCCATGCGTCATTTTGCCAAAGAGCTCAAGGCCGAGGGCTGGCGTGTACGTTATCATGCTTTTCAGTCCGGCAGTCCGATTCGCAGCCTGCTGGATTTTGTGCAGGGACAGCAACAGCTGTTCCCTGTCACAGAACTAGTCATGACCCAATGCGGAGAATACCGCTTGCAGCAGCAGATTGAACAGCACTGGAGCCAGCAGCTGCAACTGTCGGTACAGTGCCTGAATGATGAGCGTTTTTTCTGCAATCCGGAGCAGTTCCGGTACTGGGCCAGCCGTTACCAGACGCTGCGCATGGAATATTTTTATCGGGAAATGCGCAAGCAGACCGGCTACTTGATACAGGGACAGCAGCCGCTTGGACAACAGTGGAACTATGACAGTGCCAATCGCAAGGCCTGGTCAGGCAGTCCGCCATTGCCTCCAGCACTTCATTTTGAACGGGATCAGATTGATCTGGATGTACTGGAACTGGTTGAACGCGAGTTTTCCCATCACTCTGGCAGTCTTGCCGATTTTCACTGGGCCACCACGCGCAGCAATGCCCTGCTTTCATTGGAGCATTTCATTGCCCACAGTTTGCCGCATTTTGGAGATTATCAGGATGCAATGGTTCAGGGTGCAGACATGCTGTTTCACAGCCTGCTCTCGCCTTATCTAAATTGTGGTCTGTTACTGCCCAAAGAAGTCTGTGATGCGGCAGAAGCTGCCTACTATGACGGTCATGCACCACTGAATGCAGTGGAAGGTTTTATCAGGCAGATCCTCGGCTGGCGCGAATATGTTCGCGGAATTTACTGGCTGTACATGCCGGAGTATGCCAGCCGCAATGCGCTACAGTACTCAACCCCGTTGCCACAATTTTACTGGACTGGCCGCACTCAGATGAACTGCATGGCTGAGTGTTTCCGTAATACTTTTCAGCATGCGTATGCACATCATATTCAGCGTTTGATGGTGACTGGAAATTTTGCCTTATTAACTGGTGTAGACCCGCAGCAGATCAGCGAGTGGTATCTGGCAGTCTATGCGGATGCCTATGAATGGGTAGAACTACCGAACACCTTGGGCATGGTAATGCATGCCGATGGCGGCTTGATGGCCAGCAAACCCTATGCGGCTTCGGGCAATTACATCCATAAGATGTCGGATTACTGCAAACACTGTAGCTACAATGTCAAAACCCGTACCGAGCCAGACAGCTGTCCGTTCAACAGCCTGTACTGGTATTTCATGATCCGGCATGAAGCGATATTCCGTACCCATCCACGTATGGCCATGATCTATCGGCAGCTGGACAAATTGAAAGATCGGCAGCAGATCATCAGCCATGCCCAGCAGCTTCTTAGCCGGATCAATGAGTTATAAACGATGAAAAAACAGCATCTCCCTGAAAAAATATGTATTCACTGCTTGCGCCCTTTTATTTGGCGCAAAAAATGGCACCGTTGCTGGGAGAAAGTACGATACTGTTCTGAACGATGTAAACGTGAGTCCAGACATTTATCAAAATCAAACACTTAGAAACGCCTGTATTGGCGTGAACAATAGGCCCGTATCACATCAGGTGAACGCAGCTGCAGATGTTTGGTTTTTCGACCAGTCACGCGTGCACGCCACATTTTAAAGCTACTGTGTTTCAAATTTTGCCGCATCAAGCGAATCACCGCCGCTTCATTTAAACCATACTCACATAAAATAGCTTCAAAAGGAGTTCGATCTTCCCAAGCCATTTCTATAATTCTGGATAAGTCCTCTTCAGAAAATTGATTCATACCATTCTCGTTTTTAATCATCACGAAGCGTGAATAAGCTTTATCGACTTTAATCTGACTAAAAGAATAACAATACAATCATGAATTTTTTGTGATTTTTCTGTAGTTTAGGGACTCAGCACGACTAAAAGGGCTAGTTAAACTAGCCCTGTTAAGTCTTAGTTACCTCTATAAGTCGAATATCCATAAGGACTTAAAAGGGCTTTGTTGCATAAATATGTAAGCATCTGATTTAAATAAATTTAATTTTGGATCAAAAAATAATCAAAACCTTTAAAATCATATAGTTATGAAATCTTTGTGCAACAAAGCCACTCCAAAATAGAAATGTCCGGTTTCTCCAAAGTAAAAATGTCCGCTTTTAGAATATGCACTTCTGCAATTTCCTTAGCGGACGGTTTGATATGTTGGTGTCTATGTCGGATAAAGAACTTAAACGATTGTCGGTCTTGCAGGAAATCTGCGATCAACGCATAACTCAATCCCATGCTGCTCAGCTACTTCATATTTCAGAACGTCAGATCAGACGCTTACTGCAGAAATAAAAAGCCCAAGGTCCAGTTGCATTAGCCCATGCTGGTCGTGGCCAAATCAGCAATTCCAAACTTCCTGAAGAACTCAGACTCAAATGCCTCAATATTGTTTCTGACCAACTCCATGGTTTCGGGCCCACTTTAGCGCATGAAAAGCTCACCACCGTACATGGACTCGATCTTTCAGTAGAAACCCTGCGTTCCTGGATGATTGCAGCTGACTTATGGATTCCTCGATCCAAGCACCTGAAACGCCTGTATCAGCCTCGTTACAACCGGGATTGCTTTGGTGAACTGATCCAAATTGATGGCTCACACCATGACTGGTTTGAAGGACGCGCTGCTAAATGCTGTCTACTGGTGTTCATTGATGATGCCACAGGTAAATTACAGCATTTACGCTTCTGTGAGTCAGAATCAACTTTTGACTATATGATTTCAACACGTTTATATGTCGAACAGCACGGTAAGCCTTTAGCGTTTTACAGCGACAAACATTCAGTCTTTAGAGTGAATCAAAGCAGCAAGAAAGACACCAAGATTATCCAGTTTGGACGTGTACTCAGCACCCTGAATATCGATATCATCTTCGCCAATTCACCTCAGGCCAAAGGCCGTGTAGAACGGGCGAATAGAACCCTTCAGGACCGTCTGATCAAGGAGATGCGCCTGAAAGGCATCTGTTCGATTGAGCAAGCGAATGCCTGGCTACCCTGCTTCATTGAGCAGTTCAATCAGAAGTTCGCCAAGATGGCTTTTAATCCTAAGAATCTACATCGGCCTATCACTGAAACAGCCGAAGAGTTAGATGATATTTTTACCTGGCGTGAACCCCGCAGAGTCACGAATAGCCTGACGATTACTTATGATAAATGCGTATATCTCCTAGAAAACACCGAAGAAAATCAAAGGTTGATCGGTAAGTATCTTGAGTTCCTGGAATACCCGGATGGTACTGTAGCCCTCATGCATGATGGCCGAAAGATCAATTACAGCCTATTCGATAAATTAAGTCAGCTGAATCAGCGAGAGATTGTTGAGAATAAACGGTTGGGTGCTGTTCTGAATCATATCCAACAACAGCATGAAGAACTGGAACAACAAAACAAACGCAATCGTTCTCAAAAGATGCCAAGTAGACGTGTACAGAAAACAGCGATTCAACAACGAAATCTGAATCCTGTGCTTGACTTGGAAATGTTCATATAGGACATTTCTTGGGAATAACACCTGAACTACAATCAGGGCTTTATGTATCTCTATCTTACACTTCAACAAGTATTGATTCGCCTGTAGAGCAGTCTCCATTACGCCATTGCCAGTTTTCAATTAACTTAATTTTCCCATTAGCTTGGATCTGAATCTCAGTATTACACTCCCCTATACGTAATTCATTCATCTCATTGATGTGGTGGTACGCCATAGTGAAAGTTTTTTCAGAAGTCATCAAACCTAGTAAATGTCCATTGGTAATACTGCCACCAGAATAGGTAGCTTCTATACGCTCACCTACTTGGTAATAATTAAATATAGTCTCGTGAGATACTTCCCCATTAGATGTATTTTTAGCATTTACAAATTTTTTATTATTTAGATTTAAGTTCATTTTACTTTTTAATTTCCCTAAAACTAACATGATACACGTTATATGAAGTTCTGAAAATGAATCTATTACACTGATTTTTATGTATTTTTAAAGTTTAAAGCCTAGACCAGTGTCTAGGCTTTTTTTGTTATTCCCAAGTAGAAATGTCCTATATGAACATTTCCAAGTCAAGCACAGGATTCAGATTTCGTTGTTCAATCGCTGTTTTCTGTGCTTGTCTTCGTGGCATCGTTTGAGAATGATTGCGTTTGTTTTGGTGTCCCAGTTGTTCATGCTGTTGTTGAATATGTGCCACCACAGAACCCAAACGTTTATTCTCAACAATCTCTCGTTGATTGAGCTGACTTAATTTATCGAAGATGCTGTAATTGATTTTTCTTCCCTGATATTCAATGGCTACAGCACCATCCGGATATTCCAGGAACTCAAGATACTTGCCGACCAATCTTTGATTTTCTTCGCTGTTTTCCAAGATATATACGCATTTATCATAAGTAATCGTCAAGCTGTTCGTAACCCTGCGGAGTTCACGCCAGGTAAAAATATCATCTAATTCTTCGGCTGTTTCAGTGATAGTCCGGTGCAGATCCTTGGGATTAAAGGCCATCTTGGCGAATTTACGATTAAATTGCTCAATAAAGCACGGCAGCCACTTATTGGCATCTGCAATTGAACTGATGCCTTCTAGACGCATCTCTTTGATCAGACGGTCCTGAAGCGTTCTATTGGCGCGTTCTACACGGCCTTTGGCTTGATGGGAGTTAGCGAAAATGATATCGATATTGAAATTGCTCAGAACACGTCCAAACTGGGTAATCTTGGTGTCTTTTTAAAAAGAGAATACCTTCTTATATCTAAAAGTTTTCTTTGTATTTATAAATTATAAAAATTATTTACCTTTATTAGTCAAAATAAAACGTGAATATGGTACTAACCTTGCTTAATAAATAGGGATAGAGATAAACACTTAAATGAGCATTTGTATATTGTTTAAAGTATGTAATAAGACTCTAAGTCTAATTGCACTACTGCACAATTTGCTGCATTATCGAATAAAATAACAACAAGTGTTTATCAGTGAAGATCAAACATACCTCTACCAGATAGCCGGACGCCATCCAAGGTAAGGAACATAATGACCAGCTTAAATTATTATCAAACCATTTTTGATAAAGCGGGTGATGCTATTTTTGTGCATGATATCGGCAGTGTCGAATTTATGGACGTAAATGAAGCAGCTGAAAACCTCACCGGTTACAGTAAATCCGAATTAACGAAAATGAGTGTAGAAAAAATCAGCGCACATAGCCATGGTTTTGATTTTTTTCATGCCTTAAAAAAGGTTCAGCAGGCTGCTAGCCACGAAGCGATTACGTTTGAGTGGATCATCCAAGCTCAAGATCAACGACAAATTCCTGTTGAAGTTTGCCTAAAAACAGTTGAAATTGAAAATCAACCTAAGTTATTAGCACTTGTCCGCAATATTAGCGAAATCAAAAAGTATCAATATGCTCTACAGTCTAAAGATCAATATTTCAAAATGTTGCTTGAGCATTCGGGAGATGGAATTGCTATTCTCGACTTACAAGGCAAACTACTTTATGCCAGCCCATCATTACAAGGTATTCTTGGTTATCGAGATCGCTTTGTACTCAATAAGAATGTGTTAACTGCAATTCATCCTGATGATCGTATTAAAGTCAGACAGCTTCTATTTAAAAAAACAGAACAACGTGCACTTAGTGTGATTCATTACAAAATCTTGCACCACAATGGAAAATGGCGACACCACGAGGCAACCTATCGTAACTTATTAGATCACCCTGATATTCAGGGCATATTGGTGAATTATCGTGATATCACTGAGCGTATTGAGGCTGAAGAAAAAGCACGTGCTCGAGAAAAGCAACTTGGTCATATGTCACGTTGCAAAACTATGGGTGAGTTAGCTACCGCACTTGCACATGAATTGAATCAGCCACTTGCAGCTTTAAACAACTATGTTGGTGGTAGCATTATTCGGATTCAGAAAGGTTTGGCAAATACCACTGAAACACTCGACGCTATGAATGCAGCATTAGATCAGACCCAGCGGGTCAATAAAATCATTCACAGTATGCGTAGCTTTTTACGTAAGGGCGAAGCCAATTTTCAAGTTCACTCTCTAAATAAACTGATTCAGGATCTACATCCACTGATAGGCTTAAAAGCAGATCAAATTGGCTGTGTCATACATTATGAATTAAGCGTTTCACCTATTTATATTTCTGCCGACGAAACTTTATTTAGTCAGGTCATTATTAATTTGGTCTTTAATGCTGTAGATGCTTTACAACGTAACCCAGAAGGAAAGCGCGACATCTTTATCCGTACTTGGGAGCACAACCAACATGCCCGTATCGCAATTGCTGATAACGGCCCAGGATTACAGGGTCAAAATCCTGAACAATTATTCGAGTCATTTTATTCTAGCAAAAAAGACAGTATGGGTATTGGTCTGACGCTATCCCGCAGCATTATTGAAAATCATCATGGCTACTTATGGGTCTGTGAAGGTGAGTCTGGTGCCATTTTTAATATCTCTTTAGCAGCACAGGAGCGTGCAAAATGTATTTAACTAATTCTCATGTTCCCGAGCCCATTGTGTATGTGATAGATGATGATCAAGACATTTGTAATTCACTCACATGGTTGCTTGATTCAGTGCAACTCGAAACTAAAACATTCAATAGTGCTACTGAATTCCTAAATTTTCAGCGCCCGCAAACGCCTGCATGTTTAATCCTTGATATTCGTATGCGAGGGATGAGTGGCTTGCAACTACAACAACAATTGAATCAACAAAAAATCCGTATGCCAATCATTTTCATGACTGGTCACGGCGACATTCCAATGTCGGTCAATGCGATGAAAGCTGGGGCATTTGATTTTTTAGAAAAACCTTTTAATCCACAGCATATGCTTAATCAAATCCAAGCCTGTCTGCAACTTGCTGAACAAGACTTTATTGAAGAAGAAAAACGTCAAGAACAGATGATTAAATTGAAATCTTTATCACCAAGAGAAAGTGAGATTATCAATTTATTGGTCGATGGACTTTCGAGTAAACATATCGCACAAATGTTGAATATCAGCCATAAAACAGTAGAAATTCACCGCACGCATATTCGGCAGAAGTTAGGTACAGAATCCATTGCCCAAATTGTAAATATGGTATTGATGTGTCGAGATAAAACTATACAGGCGATGGGTTAACCTATCGCCTGTTTTTTGAAGATTAATAAAGGATTTAGAAGAAACGGTCGAAATGCACTTGTTGAAGTGGAATACCTGCCTGATACGCCATTTGTTCAATAGATTTTACCATTGGCGGTGGCCCAGCACAGTATATTTCATGTTGGATCAGTTGCTCACCTAAAACATCATGAATGATTTCATGAATAAAGCCTGATCGAATACCTTCGATCAATTCAGATGAAGTTGCTGGAACATAATTCAAGCGTGAACCTAATTCAGTCCAATCCCTTAACTGATCTTCTGTCAGTAGATCACGCTGTTCACGTCCACCATGAAAGAACCATACCTTATGATTTTGTAGTTGTGGATTAACTGCGACTCCACGGGCAATTGCCAACATCGGTGCTAGACCTGAACCACCAGCGACACAAACAATTGGTCGTGGCTGCTCTTGTAAATGTGCCAAACCATATGGGCCATCGATCTGAATCACAGCACTTTGTCGCTGTTGCTCATCAAATAGCAGATTGGTCATTTTGCCATCTACTACACGGCGAATCTGGAATACCCACATGCCTTCATCATTCGGCAAATTCGACATCGAATAAGCACGTAATAATTGCTGGTTTACTGAAAGCAAAGCATATTGACCTGGAATAAACTGCGCTGGTTTCTCTGACTGCAAATGGATTTCTAAAATATCGTGTGTAATCGGCTGTACATATTTGAGCTTGACGGCCTGTTGTTTTGGCAGAATTTTAGGCGTGCATTGTTCATCCAAACGAAGCTTAATCACGCAATCCGATTTAGGACGACATTGACACGCCAGTAACCGACCTTTACGTTTATCACGATCGCTCAATCCAGGTGCTTCAGCCCATAGATTATCTACTTCACCAGATAGCACTTCTATTTTACAAGTCCCACAGCCACCAGCATTGCATTCGTAAGGTAAACCAAGACCTTGACGAAGGCCGCCGCGCAGCAGCACGTCGTCTGCTGCACAATGAAATTCCCCTTGCCCTTCAATTTGGATTTTATACATCGGTATCACTCCACAAGATAAATCCGATCTTCGCGGACGATAGACTGATAGGTTTTTAGCGGGATGGTACAAGGTGCTCCACAAGGCTCACCGGTTTTAATATCGAAAGCACCGGCATGAAACGGACATTCCACTTCACAGCCATCAATTTCACCATCAGCCAGTGAAGCATCACCATGGGTACAGGTATCATCAGTGACATAGAATTCACCATCTTCTAGGTGGAACACCGCCAATGGCGGATATCCCTCAATAATCACCTGTAAACCTTCACCCTGTTCAATATCGGAAGTCAGGCAAAGAAATTTTTCTGCAATATTGGCCATTTTGATATTCATTTGCTTAACTCCTCAATCGGTGAATCTGTCGCTTCAGGCCCCAAAGTGTGATAACCGCCATCAGCATGAATCACACTGCCGGTCAGCAGTTTCGCTTTCGGGCTACATAATAGGCTTAAGGCTTCAGCCACTTCTTCAGCATCGGCAATACGGCCTAGCACATGGAAACGGCCTGCAACTCGATCAGTTTTAGGACGGTCATTACCTGAAATCATCTGCATCGGCACCGACCAGGTCCATCCGAGGGATAAAGCATGAACACGAATACCATCAGCAGCCAAATCCAATGCCATGCTTTTGGTCAGTTGTTCTAAGGTTGCTTTAGAGGCTGGATAAACCCAACGCTCTTTTTGGGCAATGCGGGCGCTAACACTGCTAATATTAATGACAGCCCCATCATTGCTGGCCTGCAGCAATGGTCTACATACCTGTACCAAAGCTGCATGACCAAACACGGTCACATTAAATGTATTTTGCCAATCGTTACGTGTAGATTGTGAGCCATGATCTTCGTACAGACAGGCCAAATTCACTAAAATATCTAATCTATTCAGCTTACTAACCAAAGCTTGAATACTTTCATCATTAGCGAGATCTAGATATTCATAACGACTTTGGGTTTCAGCTGCCACCTGCCTGCCTTGAGTTTCGTTAATATCAGCAATAATGACGTCCGCCCCCAAACTTTTTAATTCTTTGACTACTGCCTGGCCAATGTGAGTTGCGCCCCCAGTGACCAGAACCACTTTATTATTCAGATTGGTCATGAAACCTCCTTGTATTGTGGCCATTCGGTAAATTGCCCTTTGCAGAACAGTAATGGGCGTTGATTGCTATGTCGGCACTGTTCAATTTTCCCCAAGAAAATCTGGTGATCGCCTGCTTCAATCTGCTGTTCCCGGCGGCAGATAAACTGCACTACGCAACCTTCCAGTAGCGGTGCTTTAGTAGTTTCAAGATTCCAGCTCCCATGCTGGAATTTGTCTGGAATTGGCTTAGCAAAATTGAGTCCGATTTCTTGCTGATCGGCTCCCAGAATATTGATGGCAAAGTATTCTGAATTTTCAAAAACTGTACGGCTTGGTGAATGATTGACTAGACTCCAGAGCACCAGCGCAGGATCAAGAGATACCGAGCTAAAAGAATTAATCGTAAGACCAACAGGTTGTTGCTGTTCATCTAGACAAGTGACAATCGCGACACCAGTGGCAAAACCGCCGAAGGCCTGCCGAAGCGCTTTCGCTTCAGCTAGGTCAACGTCCTGCCACAAAACTTCAGGCAGCTGCATGTTGAAACTCCTCACGTGACAGATATTCTTTAGCCCCTTCTGCACCATCTACGGCTGGCCAGAAACCGCACGGGTTGTTGAAATGCCCCATAAAGTCATCCGCAATCGCTTGGTTCTGTGAGGCTGCAGCTAATACTTGTAATAAGCTCTCACTTGGTGGATTTAACAATAGATTCGTGAATTCAGTCGTATAGCGACCTGACTTTTCCCAGAATTGCTCGAATACTTCTGTCATCCAATCTGCACTAAAGTCTTCATCACCTCGTGCTAAAATCGCAGCTAAATAATGCTCCACCATACGGGTTGCATTGTTTGCGCCTTGTCCTGCGATTGGATCATTTACAATGACAGTGTCTCCAATCCCCCAAATTTTTGCACCGTTATCTAAGGTTGCAACAGGATCTCGAACTTCAGGGCGGAATGCACCTTTGAGCCATGCGTTTGGATCACTTAATTCCATATTATCGACCATACGGAAGCTTTGATCTGGTGTTACTTTGGCAACCGCTTCTTTCATGCGTTGGACCATTTCTTCGCCAGATGTCACATCATCGAAGATATCCATTGGACCATTCGGTACACATTCAAATAAGAAACTACGACATGGACCATGCGTGTGACTATAGAACGGCATACTGAAGTATTCGCCTGCACCTGCAACAAAATTAAAATGCAAAGTCTGAGATGGTTGACCTTGCCAACTGTTTGGACCGCATAAATCATCACCTACGACGAGTGCTGCAGCCAATTTGCGAGGAGGAGTGTGATGTACTGAGCGTGATTCGTTGCGTTTGAATAAACTGGTGATATTGCCCTTACCTGCTGCCAAAATCGTCAGATCATTTTCAACAGTGATTACTTCCAAATCTTCTGGACTGACATTTTGAATGATGAGCTTGCCACCACGGCGCGGATATTCCTCTAACCAACGGTGATATTTGGTTCGTTGGTCCATGGCAATACCGTCATTATCATGTAAAAAACCTGTCACAGGTAACATGATATCGCCGTTTGGTGCACGAAAATCGACATGCAATGCTTGACCACGATGCGCTTTCCCATCCCAAAAATTTAAGCCCAATCTGCGCTCTAACTCTAAAGTTCCTTCAAAAAACATTGTGGTACTGACCATACGACCATGTAACAACTCATCCGCAGGGCGATCTACATATAAAGTGACATCATATTTGTTTTCGAGTAGTGAGAACGCCAGTAATAAACCTGCTTGTCCACCACCGATAATTGCAATTTTTCTCATCTTAAATTCCCCTTAGGCCGTATTGATTCAGTGCCTATTTAACTGTGTTCGGATAGGGTTGATTGAAGGTCAAATTCAATTCGACGCGTTCAAATTTCCATTCACCCTGCTCATTCCGACTTACTTCTGTTTTATAAAATCCACCTAAGCAACAGGTCGTTGCAGATTTAACTTGATCTGTTGCTGCTGTTGTTGATTCCTCGGCTAAATTACAGACTTCCCATAACATCCAAGTTGCCTTTGCATGGTCTTGATCTAGGAGCTGTATATCGGGCATGGCCATAATATGTAAGCTCCATAACACTTGAGCCTCTGCAATATTGGACAATGCCTCTAAAATATTTTGACGTCCTTGATACTCCCCAAAACCCTTAGCACACCAAACGGCATTTTGGTGAAATACATGCTGTAAAATGGCTGAATTGTTGCGCTGATCAGCCGCTGTTGCATAGCGACCGATCAGGCCACGAATCGCCTCGCAGGCCTCCAGATAATGCAAACGCTGTTCTAGATTGTGCTGGCTCATCAGACATTCCTTTAAACGTTAACTATGTTGCCTGTTTCATAAATGAAACGGTTTTCTTCAAATGCATACGGCACACCCACTGAACCTTTATAAAGCTCAATATGTGGAGCAACTTCAGCGAAACTCAGGCTTAACCAATACAATTTATGGAGATCTTCAGGCAATGTGCCTAAAGCGTATTGGTCAAGTGCTGCAAGGAGCTTGCGCATTTCAGGCAAAATAGCATCGTAAAAAGCTTGCAGTTCGGCTGTAGTCGAATTTAAGCGTGCTGCATGACGTTGTTTCGATGTCCCTAGAGCCCATTTCGCGACAAAAGGTTCTAAGCTTGCAAAGTCAGCAGGCAATTGTGAAATGATGTTTGACATGTGCATTCTCCTTATGCGCGATTTAAATATTGTTCAAGAACGTGGTAACCGTGACGAATCAAGATTTCTTCATCTTGGAGATGCATCACTTTTTTCGCTTTAGATTCAAGAGCTGCTTGAGTATCTTCCATTGTTGCAGTGTCTTCTAACCAAGCGTTACGTTGTAAGATTTGTGCAAATTCTTGTGCCCAACGCTCCGAATAAGTTTTCGCTTTAGGAATGTAATAACGACCTTCCCAACGTGTTTGGTTATGACCGACCGGCCAGAACTGATGGGTGAACCACACCCCTTCAGTCACATGCACCAAAATGTTTGGGAAAATCACAGACAGTTCGAAAGAGAAGTCATCACGGTCATTTGGATTGACTGTTTTTGGTAACTGAACACGTTCATAGTGATTGACTAAAGAGGCACCTGTAATCTCGCCCGACAATGCTGCAGCAGGTTTTGGATTGGCATTCTTGGTCAGACACACTGCACAGGTACGGTGATCACCAAACAACTGTACTTCCTGTAGGCCTGAAGCAAAGACATTCGGGAAAGAGCCAGCATGAATGGTTGTAACGTGATAGGCTTCAGCAAATGCGTCATGAGCGACTTTCCAGTTACAATTTAATAAGGTGTTATAGGCAAAGCACTCTTCCATTTCATGAAAAGGGTAACCCCCTAAATGTTTACCCATATCACCGAGGAATTCTTCAACAGATTGAGTGCCGTCATTATCCAAATTGATGAAAATAAAGCCTTCCCAAACTTGAGTACGAATAGGCGCCAAACCGTTATGACCTTTATCAAAACAAGAAGTGAATTTTTCTTCTTCCGGCACGCTGACCAAATCACCTTTAGCATCGTAAACCCAGCCATGGAAACGGCAAGTCACGACTGCAGCTTTATTTGAACCAAAAGTTTCATTGCCAGTCTCCACCACAACTTTATTGCCACGGTGTGAACAAATGTTATGAAATCCACGGATTTCACCATCTTTGCCATGCATTAAAATGACTGAGGTTTTAGCAAAATCTAAGCGTTTAACTTTGTAATCACCTTTCTTTGGTATCTCTTCTACACGGCCCACTTTCAGCCAAACTTTTGAGAAAACCTTTTCAATTTCCTCTTGATAGATCTCTGGTGAAATACATGGTTCGGTTGGAATCGGCTCAATACCAAGTTCTGGATATAAATCGCCCCAACGAAGTTTTGCATTACTGTTCATAGGACACTCCTGTTCAAGTTCTCTTTTCTAAGTTTTAATTTCAGTAAATTTCATGCTTATTTGTGAACAGCGTTTGAAACACGCTAATCAACCACCATTCACGTGATGAATTAAAGTTGGTAATGTTCGCGAACTAAGTTTGCGATCCCCAGTTTTTCTAAAATTGGCATTGGGCATAAGAAGGTTGCACGTACCATTCCTGGTAAACGGCTGATTTCGATAGAGCCTGTAATGGTGCAACGGTTCATGACCTCATCCACACTTAAACCTGTGACTTTTGCCGCTCGATTTAAAGCATTGTCCGTTGCATCATTGAGGTTCTTACCTGTTCCCATAAATGTGATTGGACCACTTTCCTCAATTTCAGTTTGTCCCCAACGCGCACCTAAAGCTTTCACTTTTTCACGCTCTTCCTTGGTAAATGGACGTGCCATTGGTGGTAAGTCATCTGGTGCTTGAAGTAAAATTGGGCCGTCAATGGTTAAGCCTTTAATCACTTCCACTTGTAATTCTGTTTCGCCTGAAACGTCCGTGGCATGTCCTGCAATTTCACCATTGCCTTGCTGCGCATGCATATCCCCCATGTAGACACCTGCACCTGGTACTTTCACAGGACAAATCAAAATACAGCCTGGACGAATCGAATTGGTATCCATGTGACCGTCTGTTTTGGCTGCGATAAGTTCTTCTTCAGTCATTCCGAATTTATGCGGTGCATCAATCAAATACTGACCAAAGTCGTGACAGTTGTGAGAGTCTGGTAAGTCACGTGAAGGTGTCGTACCAATATTTCCGAGGAATGGACGCATATGCGCAGCAACCCCAGGCATATCAGCACGTGCAAGCGACAAGATTGAATGTTGCGCTGCATGTTCAGGCAGTGCAGAAAGCTCATTGGCATTGCCTGCTAACTTGTTGGCAATCTCTTGATTGACCGTCAAGCTCACTTTGTTTTCTTCATCCAACACAATCACATAACCATGTGAAAAGCGAAAAGCACTGACTTCTGCCCCACAGTTTTTACAGTGAATCGCATCTTCACCAATTCCTTCTACATAACTTGCTGGTTGCTCTGTACCACATGCTTCACAGTATTTCGCAACAAACGGATCGCCTTTATAACGCCCTTCAACAAATTGCATCACACCCGATGAGGTTGCTGTAGAAGTGACATGCATATCCTTAATCTTTAAAGCGACAGCATCACCTACCTCTGCACCTTCAATAAAGACAGGGAGTGTCACTTCATGACCACCTTGGAATGCAGGTGTAATCATTGGACCCCAACAGCCAGGCGGTGTGCCTGTTTTTAACGTTCCACCATTTTTTAAAGGTCCCAGCATACGTTGGCTTGGTCCCACAATACCGCCTGAAAACTCATTCACCACTAAATAATCGACAGCTCCAGCACTGCCTGCTGCATATTCTTGATTCTCAATTTTCATGGCCTTACCTCTATATGCTTGCTCTAATGTTTAGGTAACAATGTTTTAAAATGGGATGGTGATATCAATTGCGAACTTCTGACCTTCTGGTCGGTTTTCAACATCAAATTCTTTTTGATATTTCGCTGCGATTGCATACCCTTTAGGGAATTGATAGCGAACTTGCGGACCTATGCTGGCTGCTTTAGCTTTAAAGTCACCTAAAACAGCACCTTCACCTGAGTCACCTTCAATCTGACGATGTACATAACCACCAACACCAACCGCCAAAGGTCCCATGTGTTTCGCGACTAAGTAATCGACATGCAAAGCGTTGCCCGATTCATATTTGGTATCCTTATTCTCGAAATTGATGTCGTACATCCACTTTGTACTGACTTCGATACCTTGTTTATTTAAGTATGTGGTCGAGATAATTGGTTGAATGGTGTAATAGTTACGTCCAATATTCGCGAGTCTATTTTTGTTGTAAGAGCCAACTGGAATATAAAAGTCTATACCTGTCGCTACATGCCAATCTCCTTTATGCCAACCCAATAAGAATGGATCGATAATGAGATCACCCATTGCCATGTGATCATCTTGACGACCACCTAATGTAAGATCTGCATGGGCATATACAATGAATGCATGCATGCCCCATGTCGCGCCTAAAAATGTTTTGTCACTGACATAGACACCACGAGCAACTGTGGCAAAAGTATCAATTTTAAAATCATCAAATACTGGATGATCATTTTTAAATTTATCTGCGTTGTAGTATTGGTTATAACTGACGAGATACATCCCAGGTGGTGGCATTGCTCCACCAAAAAAACTCTCTGTTCCATCAGGATAAGCACTTCCGCCATTTTCAGCGGCAAGCGCTAAACTTGCACTACTGAAAAGACATGTGGTCAATGCCACTGTTTTCAGATATTTTCTTACCATTTACAGCATTCCCCTAATTTCTAAAGTCTTTGTTTATCGGTCTTTAAGCTCATGACTTAATCTAGACCTGAAACATGGCAGGAAAATATAAGGATGAATCTGTGCTTTTATCAGGCAAAAGCTAAGGAGTAATAGTCAAAATCGTGTAATGTGATAAGAAAAAAACTGACAGAATTTATAAGAATACTTATTTGTATAGGTAGATATACCTATGATCAGCAATGAATAACTGAACCACACCTGATTTTTTTGGAAATTATTTCTCCCAATAAAATGTCCTGATATGACAAAAAAACTCCTATAAAGTTTTTAATAGACATCTTGCATAAATCAAAAAACGACCAACTCGGTGATTATATTTCGTACCGATCTATAAGCTGTATTCGGTTATCCTTGTTGCATGAACTACTCAAAAGGGCTTTGTTGCACAAACCTATCTGTAAAGGCTTTTTCAGCGATATAATTTTCAAATGAAGAAGCCTACACACAAAATCTATCGCACAACCAATTGGCCCGCATATAACCGAGCACTCATGAGTCGCGGAAATATTGCCATTTGGTTTGATCCTGCTACGCAATGGTATGCTCCATCAAAAGGCAAACAAGGGCGAAATCAAACCTACTCCGACGCAGCTATCCAATGCTGCTTAATGATTAAATCCTTATTCCGTCTATCTTTACGTATGGTCACTGGCTTTGTGCAAAGTCTGATTAAACTTTGTGGATTAAATTGGACCGCACCAAATTACAGTACGCTTTGCAGAAGACAAAAACATATTGATATTGCAATCAGCTACCAAAAAAGTAGCGATGGGCTGCATCTACTCATAGACTCTACAGGCATGAGGTTTCTAGGTGAGGGCGAATGGAAACGCAAGAAACATGGACCTGAATATCGTCGCCAATGGCGTAAACTTCATATTGCTATAGATGTTGAAACCCTTTAAATACGCGCTATTCAACTCACTACAAATAATGTGAGTGATTCACAAGTGCTTGGTGATTTACTCGATCAGATTCCACAAGATGAGCAGATTGACTCTGTTTATACCGATGGAGCTTATGACACCAAGCAATGTCGTCAGGTCATTGCAGATCGGCAAGGGCATGCGGTGATTCCACCTAGAAAAAATGCGAAATCATGGAAAGATACAAAGAGTAGCTCGCTAGAGCGAAATGAATTACTTCGAACAATTAAACGTTTAGGCAGGACACTATGGAAAAAATGGTCAGGCTATCATCGGCGAAATTTGGTTGAAACTAAGATGTACTGCATTAAATTATTAGGAGATAAACTCAGTACAAGGAGTTTTGATAGCCAAGTGAATGAGATACATACATGTGTAGCAGTCCTCAACAGATTTACGGAATTAGGTCGACCACTTACCCAAGTTACGCCTTAAATTTGGCTCCATTAGGGGCGCTTTACATTTTAAATCTTTGTGCAACAAAGCCGTTGGATATTACTCAAATTAAATGCCGTAATAAGCACCACAACATACTATAAAAGGCTTATAAATTATAGAATTCCGATTTTTTACAATAAGTGATAATAAAGTTTGTTTATTTTCATCAAGCTTTAATGTCGCACCTCACGTTTGAATTCGCCATTTATTAACAAACTAAAGATTACTACTGTAATCTTTAGTTACGTAAGTGTCCGCTAGCGAATCCATTTAAATACAAGCTAGTACAATTAAAGAATTAACAAATCTTTCTCGATGTCACTTTCCGCACTCATTTCAGATTCGTCATCTACCCACACTTTGTGTTCTACATCTTGAATTAAACTACTAGCATGATTCGTAGGTTTAATACTCATTGCATTGAGTTTCTCAATCAAAGACTGAACCATATTTTCACGTTCAATTGACCAACTCGATGCAAAGCATCTCCAGAATGTCCATCCTGCACGCTCTAAAGCACGTTGACGAATCATGTCATCATGCCATTGTTCTGGCCCATGATAGCTATCACCATCACATTCAACAGCCAAACGCTGATCACCATCTGACTCAACGACTAAATCGATTCGATAGCTTCCAACCTTAACCTGTGGAGTAACTGTGTAACCCATTTCATGGAGTGTCGTAAATACAGATTTTTCAAACTCCGATTCACACAAGTCTAATTTTGCTTCAAATGATGCTTTTTGATCTTCTTGCAAATCATAAAAATGATTGAGTAAATTCAGCCTTAGATCTTTTGGAGATATATGATCACGATTCACGGAGTGGACAAGATACATCCGTTCACGAGCACGGCTTGCAGCCACGTTGAATCTCTGTTCATGATCGGATCGACTCAAAGCATGACAATTCTGAGGATCTGCTACCATGGATAAGAAAATAATATCTCTTTCTGCACCCTGAAATGCTGAAGCATCCCCACACGCAAATTGAACTTGGGTAAGAGTACCTGCACCAAATTCATTCAAAGCTTCTGATTGAATGAACTCAGCCTGCGCCGGTCCCAACAATGAGATCACACCGATTGATCTATTCGTGTATCGTTCATCTTTAAGAAGAAGTTTCATTTCCTCAATAATTGCTTTCGCTTCTATTCGATTAATATGTTTGCTATTTTTAGATTCTCTATACCCCTGCGGTGTATAAATTGCGACTAAAGCTGGACTTAACTGCTCAGATTTCTTCGATAGTCGCATTGGCTTAATACGGTTACCATAAAAGTTTTTATTACTATAACTAATGATTGCAGGATGACAGCGGAAATGCTCTAGAAGCATCACGCTTGACTCATAGATAGAAGAAGCCATGTCGTATAAAGACATATCTGGTGTTAAATATGCAGCATGTGGCTGACCATGTAGATAACGATTCCTTAATACATCAATTTGAGCACTTGCTAGGCCGACATTACTCGGAGAAACCTGCTTATTATCCCCCACTACTAATAATTTTTTAGCACGCATTAAAACAGGTAATACGTCAATTGATGATTGTGATGCCTCATCCACAATCACTAAGTCAAAGAGGCCTAATTCAGCAGGCATAGATTCAGATACCTGAAGATGTGACATGACCCAGCAAGGAATAGCTGCTGTTGCCTCTTTAAGGGCTACTTGAGCATCTTTTCTATAACGTGGAGCATTCTTACCTGTCCCTTTTCCATAGTGTTGTACAGCAATTTTATAACGCTGTAATGCAACTAAAATTTTGTCTGAGGCATTTTCCTTTAATGCCAGCCATGTCTTGTTTGCTGCCAATTGAGCGTAATTTTGAGATAGATTCTTCTCGTGAATACGACGGCGCTCATACAAATTTTCAATTTGACTTGTATTACTGATGGCCATTACAAAAATCTCAAGACGTTTCCATTCCCAAGCCTCTAGCAATGTATTACGTAATACAGGATCTTCAATTTCTTCAACGTACGGAACTTCCAGAATATGTTTACTAAGAATCAAAGCATTTGTTTTACTCAATCTAATACTGGCGGATTTAACTCTTTCAAAATCTTCAGTTAGATCTTTTAAATGTGATAATTTTTTTAATAAATCAGCATACTCGCCAAGTTCACTTTCATGTAATGAATCGGAATCAATCTGAGATACAATTTTTTTTAACTGATTTGATATTTTATTACCAAACTCTGATAAATAAAGGATTTGATCAGCCAGTTGTTGTTGATAGACTTCTAAATTAAATATTTTTAACTTCTGCCCTAACAATTGAATCAACTCATCAATATTTTTAGGTAATCCGTAGAAATCAAAAGATTTAGCTCTCTTAAAAACTTTTAAATAATTCGCATTAAATTGATCCAAATATTTATTTTTTAAATCTAGGCATTTTTGGGTTCTACTGATGAGCTGCGTGAACTCTTTTAATATTTCATCGATATTACGATTATTTAACTCAATTAAAGGAATGTCTAATTGTGCGGCAATACTATTCCATTTGCTCATAAAGATATTAAGAGTCTGCTTTCTATCAAGATATTCTTTAAGTCTTTTCCATTCATCTGATGTATCAGGATATTTTCCAGAAACTTTAATCGACTTAAAAAGGTCTTGTAATTCAGCAGTACCAAAATGATACCAATTAAATGGCTTACCTGTATCAACAGCACGTTGAACAGCTTGATATTCTTTTGAGTTTGGTTGTATCTCAAAATTCAGCTCTATGGGATCAATTAGTAGCGTTTTCCTGTATTCCAATAAAGGCTGAACTTCTTGAATAAGGTTACTATAGATATCAAGTTCCATAGCCTTATCTTCTGCATTTATCTTCTTGAAATAGCTCAATAACCATGGTTCTGCATGATCAAGAACAAAGTTTAGATCTTCTAGATAAATCTTTAACCAATCTCTTAGCTCATTAATTTCTGATTCAGAAATAGTTTCCTTGAAACTATGTAGGTCATTTTGCTTTAAGAATTCCTCAATCTCATCTTTTTCTTTTAAGAACTCACTTAATTTCTTCAGGCTCGCCGAATCTAACAGCTTTTCAGGAGCTGGCAGAGGTCCATAATTTATGTATGGTAAGTTTATACCTATTTTCTTCCTTGAGTCTCTCAATTGAATCAACTCAATCTGGGAAAAAGGAAACTGGTCTTTTTCCTCCAAAGTTAATTGGTCGGTAAACCATTCGCAGGATGCTCTACTTTCTAATACCGTTTTCACGATATCCATAGGTAATTTTTTATTACCATCTACTTCAATATTTTGATAATGCTTTTCTGCAAAGTTATATATTTCTCGATCAATCAAAGCCATTTCATGATGGTTATGATCTATTTGATGTTTTAGAACTTCGATCGTTTTTCGAACTTCTGCAACATTCATTTGGGTAATTTTTTGCACAATCAAATCGATTGAAGATTCAAGCTGATTTTTACTTTCTTTGCTTGAACCAATGCGACTGACTACCAAAGGCTTTAATTCATCAGGAATCTTTTCATGTACTGTTTTAAGGACATGTGACTGCTGTGCAGTTACCAGTACTTTTTTACCATTCGCCAAATAGTGACAGATAATATTGGCAATACTATGTGTTTTACCTGTACCTGGTGGACCTTGTACCACTACACCACTGCTGGTTAGCAGATTCTGGACAATAGTAATTTGTTCTTTGTTATAAGGCAGCGGGAAATAAAGCTCTTCAACTTTTGATCCAAAGCCCTCAGTACCAGAACGCCCTCTAAAACTATAAGTCTCTTTTTGATTAATATCGCTTTTTAATTCTGTCACTAACGATAAAGGTTGTTCAGGTATAGCCACTGAAGGGTCATTAAGTTTAGTTTTTAATAACTCAATGTCATCGCTTAAAATAGAATTTCTTTTAGGACGACTAAACAGTACTGATGTTAATGTCACCGTTAGATTTTTAGATGGTATAGCCCTATTTTCTGCCTCAACGATTGCTCCTTTTGAAAAAATATTCGCGACGAAGGCATTAACTAGATCAGAGTAAGTTTCCCCTTCAAATAGGCGTAATGAGCGACCATTATTTAAGTTTTCTTTTAAGGTTACTTTTACTTGTCCTGAAGTAGGCAGATCATCCTCTAATAAGATGGCATCCATTTCTATATTGGCACGTGTATCTTTGGCACCTACACGTATTAATCCATTTTTTTCTATCTCCATTTCTAACGGGATAGTAATAAGAGGATATGAGTAAGATTTTTGAGTCGTTGGAAGTACCCAGTCAACTAAGCCAAAGCCTGCAACGATCTCTTCACCATCACCTGTTCCACCTAAATTAATCGCGGTATTCCATGAGAATAATTTGTCGTAAACAACAATAGATTTTTTAATCTCATCGTTATTTTGTTTCCAATCTTCCCAACTATTTCGATAGCTTTCAAATTCTTTGAACAGCTCCTGAAGTATGTCAATTTTAGTAATCAAATCACATGCCACGCTACTGTAGGGCAAGCGGAATTGATGAACTTTTTTGAAAGATACAATCTTATTTAAACTAGAAAAGTTAACAGTGAGTTCTTTTTCGGCATCAAAATGAATATATGAAGAGAGTATTTCAGATGGTTTCGGCATCGATTGAAGCTGTAATCTTTCAATTTGAAACCACCAATCGTCATCATTCAGAATTTTTAAGCCACGAAGTTTTTCTAGATCATAAGAATAAAATCTATTACCACTCATTTCATATTGAATTTTTTGAGTATCCTCAGCTTGATGAGATACATAATCCAACAATTGAATCAGTTTATTTTTAACAATATCATTTAATTCAAGTTCAGAGTTCATCATTGGTCTTTCTAAATTTTTAACTGACGGGTTTATAGCTAAAGACCAGCAAAAGGCTTCATCTTGTGAAAATATATCTTGATTTTGATATAAAAAAGCATTCACTTCTTTCTTTTCAATACCAAGAGTTTTGGCAATTTCTCTAGCAGTAAGTTTGGGCTGTTTAACCAAAATAGCTGTTATTAAATCCTTCATGTGATTCATATTTCCTAATCATTTTAAAAGCTTTTCTCTTTAATTGATTTATACAGAATCAACTTAATCCACTCCCAGCCCCTTAAACACCGCATCCACCGGATCTGCATAGAAACTGGTCTGGAACTTGGTAAACAGTTCCACAGGAATCGTAGGGATATCTGCTGCACTACTCATTGGCAAAGCAACCTTCTTGGCACCAGCATCAAAAGCAACTTGCAGACATTCGGCAATACTTTCCACCGGAGTCACAGAGCCACCCAAACTCATATCACCCAGTACCACCATCTGACTTTGTACCGATCGTCCTAACAGGCCAGAAGCGAAAGCCACTAAACTTGGCAAGGCAAGATGGCTGAGCGGCCCGGTATTCTGTAATTCAACCACATGTAAGTGGAAGTCATGTTCCAGCACCTTACTGCCACCCGATATTCTGGATGCATTGGCCTTGAAGTAATCAAAAGCAATTTTGACCTGCTCCTTGGCACTGCTTGAATTCCATAAGCCTGATGTCGCCAATTTTCCTGAACCTTTAGTGACTTGAAGTTCTAAGCGGTATAAGCCTGGCATGCCTTTATTACTGAGCCCGATGGTATATAAGAAACCTGGCTTAGCTGGACCTTCGGGAATCAGTCCGCCACCACCCTGCTCTTTGACTGATACAAAATGTTCTTCTAAGGTATCATTATCGATATAGCTGAAATGCACATCATAGAATTCCATGCCACCAATTTTCTTCAGCTGCTCTTTGACACGACGGCGTACCTGTAGCGCATATTCCAGACACTGGCGTACATCTTCTTTATTAAACTGACCGTGTGGGTAAAGCAACTTCATCAATCCAGAAACGGTCTTGCGAACGGCAATCACATCGCGCTGATTCAGGTTATTTCCGAGTTTGAAGTACTTCTCAATGGAATCTGCAAAACTACGCTTACGCATTTCCCGGAAGAATTCAGCCAGATAATCAACGATCAATCCATAACGGTTGGTGAAGAACTCCGGGCGCATCTTCGGAATTTCCCAGCCGGGGATATAAGCATGAAAACGATCGAAGAATGCCGAATCGATCATGGCTTCAGGGAAAGGTGCCAAGAGATGGCTGGTTTTTACTAACGATTCGACGCTTTGGTTAATATTACCCACAAAAACCATTGAAGCAGATGCTTCCATCTGTTCCCGGCCACGGGCAAAAGATCCCGATGCCATGTAGTCTTTCATGATCTGCACGCCATCTTTGTCCTTAAAGGAAATACCGGCGACTTCATCAAAAGCCACTACATCCCATAACCCCACCAGACCAATACGGCGGCTACTCATGTTATAGAACAGGTTGGCGACAGTCGTTTGCCCACCAGAGACTAAAATACTATTCGGTGAACACTCTTTGTAAATATGGCTTTTCCCGGTACCGCGTGGTCCCAGTTCACAAACGTTATAGTTATTTTCAACGAACGGAACCATACGCGCTAATAGGTGCCATTGCACGTCCTCTTTTAACGAAGCCGGTTCCATGCCGATGGAACGGATTAAACTCTCGCGCCACTGATCCGTGCTTAATGCTGCTCGTCCGTTGAACAGCTCATCCATATTCATATTCGGCATTTGAATCGGCTTGAGTAAACTCACCCCAAATGGAGAACTAGTCTGTCCTTCTTCAAAATAATAACTGAGCGTAGCAATGACCCAGATACCACCAACAAGTAATTTTTCATACTCTTTGACGATGCCTGCCGAGATTTCGGCATCTTTGATGCCCAGATTACTAAATGATGCTTCGTATTTGTCCTTACGCTCATTCAGCTTTACGGTCACCCGATCAATGACCTTATAACTGCCACGCTCACGAACCAGGGATTTCACCTTCTCAGCTTCATCAGGTCGTACATAGTTCTCTGCCAGCACGGTCTTTACGTTACGTAGTCCCTGCTCTATGATCTCTGGATCATCCGAGGCACAGTACATCCCTAGCAGGTATTCGAGTACATAGACCGGGACATTGGCCCCTTCTTTGATCAGTTTAGTCAGATCCTTACGTACCACCCGCCCAGCAAAGTGTTCATTCAGCAGCTGATCCAGTTCTTTATCGTTAGCAGATTCCATGTAGGCTACGCTCTATCGTTAATTCGTTATCAGAAGAAGTCATCAGTAAATGCCAGATCAATGGTGACCTTATAGCGCTGCATCTCGATATTCAGGTCTTTGTCCTTCAGTACCAGGAAGTAATCTTTCTTACGGTCAAAATCAGTGCCAGACAATGACAATCTGACCTGTTTGACCCGATCGGCAACAGAGTCGGTACTGCTATCAAAAGTCAAAGTTTCTTCACTGGAAACTTTGAGATCCCCATCATAAATGGCAATGGATAAAGTCACTGGCATGACCAGCTCACTGACAGCTTCAGTTTGCATCAAATCAAACTTCTGGATGTTATTGACCATCTTCAGCGTGGATTTGGTAGAAATGACCTCAACTTTACGCTTGGTCCGCTGTCCAGCCTTTTCACCACGTAGCTGTTTTACCATCAGTACCGGCACCACAATTTCCTGAGGCATGATGCCGCCATGCACGAAACGTGAGCCTCCTACAAAATGGAAACGGTTCGCCCCTTTTGGAATCCAGAAATCAGTCGCAGATAATGTGCCTGCCGTAGCTTGGGTTGAGCCTTTCCAGGCTTCCTTGCTCTCTGGTAAACCATGCCCAATCACATAGCGTTTTTTGCTTTTCAATGCATTGGTCGGTTTTTCAGTCAAGCTTGAACGATCCGCAGATTCCAGTTTACTTTGCTGGAACAAGAAGCCATGGTCGGCTGTGATCAACAGGGTAGAAATATTGAAATGCATCAAGATTTTGCGGCTAAGTTCAGTCAGCTCTTCAATGGCATGTTCCACCGCCATAAAGGTTTCTGATTCTGTAGAGGCACTGTCTCCCCGAGCATCAATCACGTTGTGATAAACGTAAATCAGCTCATGGTCTTTCAGTGCTTCACGACCTTCATCACGCGACCAGCCTTTTACCGTTTCAGCGGTCACGGCCAGACCATTATAGGCCGCCAGAATTTTGGATCGTGAGGCAGTTCCTTTGCTGGATTGCCCATCCACTAAAACATCATCGCCTGTGGCCTCTTTGTACTCCAAAGTCTGATGCGGCAATAACGAGGCCATGCCCAGTGTGGTGTAACTTGGGACAACGCCCAGCTGTGAAGACAAGGTCGCTTCGGAATAACGCTTTTCATTGATACGATCACGCAGCTCTACCGCAGCTTCATAGCGGAAAGCATCACTGATAATTACCACAATACGGCGTTTCGTTGCAGAACTGAGTAAGGGTCTGACGTGAGTATCGTAGAAGTTCTGCTGATTTGGGATATCTGCCACTTTCCAGACATTCAAGCGTTGCTCAGCTTCTACACGCTCACCCCAGTTACGTGCCAAGTGGTCAATAAACCAGTAGGAATAGCAATTTTCGACTTCTTCATCGAGTTTTTTCAGGATATCGACATGAGCGCGTTGAGAAGCAGCACTATAGTGGCGATAGGCCATATCAAAGCGATACAACTCCTGCTCGTAGGCTTTATACAAGGCTTCGCTGGAGTCGAAATAGAACCCAGAATCAAACTGCTGTCGCAGACTGAACAGCTCAATCGCTGCCTGCAACGCTGTATAGACGGTACGGTATTTACGGCGGGTTGCATCGTCCTTATGTTTGGACGCCCAATAGCCATCCAGACGGGTAGAAATAACCGTTCTGAAATGTTCCAGTTCAGCTTTGGCTGCTGCAGGGATATGACTGGCCAAATCAACAATGATCTTTTGTTCAATCACTTCAAAGGTCATGACATCGAGCAACTGCTCCAAATCAAAAGCCCCGACCTTTTCTTGGATCCGCAGTGCATTGGCCACGGTCTGGGAGAGTGTATCGAAGGTTGGGTAGTATTTGGAGCTGTCTCTCCAGCGTGACAAGAAGGCTCTAGCCGTCGCACGTGAACTGACAGATGACATCACCAGTTCTTGAGCCCATAGCGGTATATCGCCCAGGCTTTCACAGAAACCTGTAGTCATCAAACGGATAAAGAACGTACCGAGCTTGAATGGTGTTTCCCCATTCAGTTCCTCAACCGATGCCGGATAACCAATTTCCGCCTGTAATGCAGTCACTAAAGCCGGCACCAGTTGGTATTTTTCCAGTTCAGCAAAGGAGTCTGGATTTACTTCCAAATCCAAATTTTGCTGTACCAATTCATCTGCCAGTGCCAGAACGATATGCATCAGCTCGGCACTGTCGGCCTTGACCACAGCCGCAATCATGGCCATATCCAGATCCTGCGCTTCGGCATCAGGCTGGATATAGCGTTTCAATGTGCTCAGACGTGCTTTGGCTTTGAGGAATTCGTCACGTTGAGCCAGGTGTTCTCTTAAACTTTGCTGTTGCAAGCCAAGCTCATTGAAGATAATCGAGAAACGATCGGCATAGAAGCTGCGTGAATAGAGCTTGATGTCTAGTAGCCAGTCTTTTTCGGTCTCAGGCTCAAGGCTTGGGAAATACAGCAAGTATTTGCCCTGCTGGTCTTGCAGTTCCAGTTTAAGCTTGATAGCCAGAGTAGATTCTTCTGCCATATTCAAAATATGGACATCATTCAGCTTTAATACATGTACTTCTTCAGTAAAAGACTGCTCAGCATCGTACCAAAAGACAATTCGGTGATTTTCATTGTAGAAAGCTTGTTCTAAGCCTTGTGTTATTTGGCTTAAATTCATGCAACCACCTCTACATCATCTACTAATGGAGAAAGCGGAATTTTGTCCAAATGTAGTAGTTTAACTTTAAATTCATCATCACCTAAAATAATATTCCAACGCTTTTCCATAAACGTTAAAAGACTAATACCACGCTCGCGAATCTCTTTTGGTGTCCAGTCATCTTGGGTATTCACTTCATTTTCAGAAATAGAGCCGTTGTAATATCCAACACCACATCCATTATTTTTTTTCAATCCAAATGCATCATTTTGCAAAGATGAGTTTTTTGAACGAGACAAAGGCAACAAATTGCCTAATGAATGGACCAATAATGTTTTTTGTTGGCTATCTAAATAGCCAAATTTATTCATCCAATAGGGATCAGTATCTGTTTGTGGATAGATATGCTCTAATGTGACATGATCTTTCATACGCGAAGTAAATTCTTTCCAATCTAATTTACTTGTCGATTGCTTTCCTTTAGCTTTTAGCGCTTGTTCATACTCGAACAAGAAGTATCGGACTCCATCCCAGTGATAGAAACCCTGTCTTCCTAGTTCATAATTTTCAGCAATATATTCTAAAAATTTGTTAGCTGAAAAGTGGCGATCTACCCAATTATTTAAATCATTGATAATACCTTCCGTTGAAATTTTATGATTAAGATAATCACGAGACTTACTTAGAAAGTTTGAATCACCAGTATGTCCTCTACGGCGACTTAGGGTGAAAATAGTGAAGGTATACCGCTCTATCGCTTTTAATAAAGTATTGGTTTCTTCGAAAGTATTGCCTCGGCAAAATGCAGCCAAAACAAGTGGTTTAAAAGACTTATACCCCAAACGAACCAATCTATCGATAAATTTTCTATTATTTTCATGGTTATAGTCTATTAATGGATAAGATGGATTATGCATGTAGAACCATGGCTTCACCGCTTGTTGTAAACTCATAACATAGTCATTTATTTCCTCAACCGTGAGCTGATCATTTACATGTTTTGGATGTGTTACATTTTGGACGGTAAACTTTTCATCTAGTAAATAATCTCGATAATCATCACCAGTTTGTCGACTGAATTTGAAATACATAACCCAATGATTTCTTAAAAAATCTTCATCGCTCAGTAATTTGTCTGGATTACGACCTAAGTACTCATAAATCGTTTTCCAAGTAGCGTTAATATTATTACGTAATACTGACGTACCACTATCCTTAGGGAACAGTGTCGATAGATAAATTAATCTATTTTTTAATAATTCTAGATTCGATAGAGGCTTACCACGGTTGTTCATTGTTTCAAATGTAACAAATACATCGATCTCCGCATCAATCTCATATAGATTGAACTTAAACTTTTGCGTCAATTTTTTATAAATTTCAGCAATCTCATCTAACTGTAAAGTTGCTAATTTATTCTTAAAGAATTGCTTTGCTTTGGCAAGATTACGCGTATAGAAGGTCTGCTCATCATTATTCGTTGCAGATTTCTCTAAGAACACACCAGTTCTCAGGAATTCATCACTTGGATTATCTTTCTCATATCCAAATAGATAAGACTTACGCAATCCAGTCGGTGCAACATGTAAAATATATTGCTGACGAATTTCAGCTACAGTCTGGAAGTTTAATTCAGAGCCTTCTGGAACTGATTCTAGTATGGCTTGAATCAAAATAACTGAAGTTGTTAGACGTTGTTGCCCATCTACAATATAAAATGGCTTATACCCTTTACCATCAATAATCCAAAGATCACTATCCCACCGTTTCCAATACACATCTGCAACCGGCTCTAAGGTAAGTACACCTGTATAATGGACACGTTCTGGACTTAAATGGATTAAGTCCTCCCAGAAGTCATTCAGTTGATGTTCTTGCCAAGCATACCCACGCTGATAGTCAGGAATTCTAATAATTCGATGCTCAAATATACTGCTTAAACTTTTTAATGTATTCACTCATTCCCCCACCTTACAATACTATAAACATCTGTACGTTACACAAATGTATAACGTGCCTTACGCCCTTCTTTACGCAGGCAACCCTCAGTTTCAAGCTCTTTCAACCATTTTTTAATCTGAGTATCTTGCAATTCAGGGAATTGATTTTTGATGTCATCTAAAATAAAGAAAGAAGTTTTATCTTTTGATAATGAAATTAATGTCTTCACAAATAATTCAAAAATCTCACCATATTTCTGCTGAATCTGAACTAATCGCATTTCCTCTGTATTCTTATCAGCTTGTTTATCCGACTCGGTGATTAACTCAATTTGTAGTGGATTCACATCTAATTCAGATGAGGTTTCTGAAGTATCTTCTACAGAATTTTCGTTTGCTTCATCATCATTATTTTTTAAGTCAAAGTGGACTTCTGACTGTTGATTTGGAGCTATGGCTAACTGCTCAAACATATCCAAAGTTACAGACAATAAATTTCCTTGTGGCTGAGAAGTATCCTCAGATGATGTTCTTTCAACTATTTGATCAACCAAAGGTTGTGTAGATAAGAGTTCTACGTAGGGCACGATTTCGTCTTCAAAACCAATACCACCCATTTGGATCAATGCCTGATTGCCTTCCTCTGCAATATCTCTCACCAATAAAGGAACCCATTTTTTATTAAGGTTTTCTTTAGCCCCAGTCCAAGTACCACCTTTATCTTTATCACTTTTCACTACGATGACAGCTTCTGACATGGTATAAATAAATTTATTGCGAGCCATTGCACTGCCCACACTAAAACCAGCTTCCGGGAAGAATGGGCTGATCAGAACTAAAGTTCCTTGACGTAAATAATTTAAAAAAATACGGCGAGTTTCATTGGCATAAATCCCATCAGCTAGAATTCCTATACTTTGCCCACCATGTTCTAAAGCAGCTCGCATAGCAGCCTGATCAACACCTTTAGCCCCCCCAGAAATGATTGTATAGCCTTCTTCAACTGCTTTTTTAGCTTTTGCAGATGCGAAAATCTCATCATTTTCGGTAATAGAGCGTGAGCCTACAAATCCAAGGCTTGTTTGGTTTAACAGCTGTTGATTACCTAAACCAAATAAAATAGGAGGACGTTGCTCACCTAAATGCTTTTTGATCGCTTTAGGATAGAACTCACTCACACGAGAAATCACCCAGATGCCTTGTTTAGTCCATTTTTCTAGGGCAAATGACATACTGACACCACGACCGAGTAGCTGTTTAATACGCTCTACGGTTATTTTCCCTTTGGGGTCATCCCATTCTGTCAGTATTTCATCTGTCTGCGATAATAAATCTGCCGGGCTCCATTTATTTTGATATAACCATTGTGCAAGCCTCGAGTACTCTAAACCACTCAAAGGTTTAAAGTTTTTTACTTCATTTTTATTAAAGTGGCAGCACAACAACATGGTGGCTTGCATGATTTCGTCATATTGCATATTTATTCACCTTGATCTTGCTGCGCTGTACTCGTTAGAGCAATAGGATAAACGGCTTGGACACCTGCTCGTCGCAATAATGCGGCTGTTACCGTAAATGTCCACCCAGAATCTACAGCATCATCTAAGAGTAATACGGGGGTTGCAAAACCCTGTGTCGTATCAATCTCAAATGCACCATCTAAATTTTGACTTTGTTTAAAGCTATTTTGCATCGTTTTCTGAGGGGGGCGAACTGAAGTCATTCCGATAGCATCTTTACAGGGAATCCCTAATTGGGCTGCCAACCGGTATGCAAAATCTTTAACCAATTGAGGATGACGAAGCGATGGGACATAGCTCAACCATTGAGGTTTTTGATCAAATTGCATTGAGTTGATCATTTTGACCATCGGTGCCAAAAGTTCATCACTAAACTGCCCTTGCTTTTTACCCTCAGCGACTACATCACCCCAAACACCATCCTTCCAACGAGAAAGTGCTAAACCATCAGATGCCTGTAAACTTTGATCTCTGAAAGCAAACTGAAATTGAGGAAATGCTTCTCTTGCCACAGAAGAAGACCGTGCGAACTGCTTTCTGGCTTTAATTTTTACATAACGCATTTTTACAAATTCAGCGGCAGCTAATACAAGTTCACGCTTAACATCAGAGGATATTTGATGCTTAGGCACACAGTTCATGCAGTTATCACAGTTATCAGCTAATGGATCATCTAAAGCTAAAGTGAGCTCTTTCATCAAACAGGATTTAGATTGATGATAATCTGTTAACTGTTTCCATTCTTGCTCTTTGACTTGGGATACACGTGCAATACGATCATAAGGAAGGCTGTAATCTTGCTCGTTTCGACAATATTTATTTTGAGCATCTTTATAAATTGGTGATGGTGATTCAACACTTAAAAATTTTAAAACCGCTTGAATTCGACTAAATTTCAAATTCGTCTTCGATTCAATATCATATAACTTTAATCCACCACATTTTTCAATCGCATCTAAGATTTGTTCAATCTCTTCTTCTTTTGGAAAAGCATTTTGAATAAAGTAAGACTGAATCTCTTGCGTTTCAGCTCCATTCATCAGTATCCCATAAGCGTGATCTATGCCACGCCCAGCACGCCCAACCTGTTGATAATATTCAACGATACTGCCCGGAAGCTGAAAATGAATCACAAAACCTAAATCGGGTTTATCAAATCCCATACCTAATGCAGAAGTC
The DNA here is from genome assembly GCF_021391555.1 of Acinetobacter sp. SH20PTE14. Classification (NCBI taxonomy): domain Bacteria; kingdom Pseudomonadati; phylum Pseudomonadota; class Gammaproteobacteria; order Moraxellales; family Moraxellaceae; genus Acinetobacter; species Acinetobacter sp. SH20PTE14. The sequence continues at coordinate 115,719 of NZ_CP090068.1, forward strand.
GCCACCAGCACTTTTATGCTATTTGACAATAAAGCCTGTTCTAACCGAATTCTTTCTTGATCATCAGCACCACCATAGTAGCATGCTGCTTTTATACCATGATAGTTGAGCCAATCCGCCAAAAGCTCACTATCTCGTACTGTTTTGACATAAACGATTCCTGTTCCTTCAAGCTGAGGAATTTTTTCGGCTAACCAAGCCATACGTTCAACTCGGCTACTTGTCGGTATATTTTGTAAATACAATGAATTACGTTTTAAATCGCCACGAATGGTTTGTAGATACCGCCCTAACTGCTGATTAATATCGGTAATCACACGGTGATTGGCTGTTGCTGTTGTGGCAAGTATCGGCATATTGGCAGGCATATGCTGTAATACGCGAACAATACGGCGATAATCCGGCCTAAAATCATGTCCCCAATCTGAAATACAGTGTGCTTCATCCACCACAAATAACCCAATATTGGAAATGATATGACTGAGTACATCTTCAATCATTTCATCATTGGCTAATTGCTCTGGAGAAATAATCACTGCATCGACATTTTGATTAATAATCTGCTGTTTTGCAGAATGATTTTGATCTTGGGATTGAGATGAATTAATCGAAACGACTTTAAGACCAAGCTGTCCTGCACGTTCAATCTGGTTACGCATCAAAGCAATCAGAGGTGAAATAATAATGGTCGGGCCTTTACCTTGCATACGCAGTAATTTCGTCGCAATAAAGTAAACCGCACTTTTTCCCCATCCTGTCTTTTGCACAACAAGCAGTTTGGACTGATATTCCACCAGTTGTGAAATGGCTTGAAACTGTCCATCGTGGAATTCAGCCGCAGGATTCCCCGTCATTTCCCGTAACAATGCTAATGCTTGATCTTTCATGTCTAACCGTTGTTATAAAGTCTATATCTCTAAATTTATGAAGAAAGAAGTGAGTTATTCCCCCCTCTTCCTCATGTTATCGCTTTCACTTCAGCCAACAAGTCCCCAAACTTGCCGTAGTTCACTTTCACCCCATCATCTAGATCCAGTGATATACGCTGATCGGCATAATGACGCAGTTTTTCTTCAAAGCTACTCAGTTCAGCTTGTTGCTTATGTAAATCTTGCAGTTTTTTCTCGATACGTTTGATTTCAGCCGCAGAGTCGCTATTTTCTTTAGCATTTTCCAGTGAGTTAGCAAAAGCAGCCATTTTAGAAATGAGTGGCATCACGTATTCGGTACGCATACGTGCCAAGGTACTTTCATTATAGCGGTGCAAGTACACCAATGCCTGGAAAGCCCCTTGCTTACCACTGCTAAATAACCAGTAGATCGGTCGCTTTTTATAGGTCTGCATATGGTCTTTATAAAACTTGGTGGCGAAGTAACGGCGAATGGTGTCTTCCGCGGTTTCATTGACTTTTTTATCTAAGCTTTCTGCGAGCCACTGCATATTGGCATCCAGTATGTCTTTGCCCCAAACGACAGTTAAGAACTCTTGGATACGATGGGTTGCGTCATCTTCAAACCAGTGCATTTCGGTCAGTGGAATAATGCCATCCGCATCGGCTGGGAATTTCAGATAACGACTGGCATCAAAGTCTTGATTGCCTGCATGGGCATAGATCAAGCCCGGTTCATCTAGACTATAACGCCCCATCATGCAGCCAAGTGCATAAGAAACTAAACGCTGGCTGTCCTTTTCACGGTCGGCACGGGTTAATGTGATTTGCTCATCGGGGACATCTGGGGTCAGCTCATCCTGTAAACCATAAGCATCAATAAACAACTTGTTGTTTTCTTCTTCAAGACGTTTCATTTCAGCCACGGCGTCAGAGTTTTGTTGCTGCCAGGTATTAAAAGCTTGCTCTAAATTAGATTGCTGGGTACGAATGATTGGGTTTTGAGTAAAGTCCCATGAGGTTTCATAGTTGTCCCAATCATGTTTAGCTAACATTACTAATGAGTCAATCTTTTTTTCTTCAAAATTCGGAAAGGTTTTAACCGGTAATTTCCTGATTTCACCAGCTTGATAATTCAAAGTTGGACTAAACATCTCCAAATAGTAGCTTGATACCTTAGATAATAAAAATGATGTTATGAGAAACAAATCATCATCATTTTTTGTAAAAGCTGTTGGACAGGCTGAATTAAAAACTACACCGATCGGATCTACCCTCATAGAAAAAAGAGAAGAACTAATCCGAGTCCAACTAGCTCCTTTTTTAAAATAGTAGTTCCTTGAAGGTAAATGATTTCCTTGATTTTCAAGAAGTTTATAGCTTTCTTTATCAAATTTTAATACATAGTCAAGATTACCATACCATTTTTTAAAAATCCCTCCCTTTGTATGAGGTACATATCTCATCAATGATTTATGAAAATCTTCGATATTCGTATAGTTGAAACCAATTAGATTGAAATTAATTTCACTCCAACTACGAATAAATTTTTCATTATCCCCTGTATCTAGACCGACACGCGGCTCACAAACTTCTGAAAATAAATTAGCTGTTTCAAAATTACTCAATCCTTGTTCACTCACCCAATAAGCTACTGGACTACCTGGAATTTTCTTAAAATCGCTTACTGAAGCATAAAAACATTGAGATAATTTAAAGGTAGTATCTAATTCCTCATTTGAAGAAACACTACCCTGCTTTTCAAATAGTCTTTTATATGCTCCTTTGTAATTTAAAAGCGGAGCCTTTTGAAATATAAACGCACAACTTCCAAAGTCAGATCCAAACACGCCGCGACCGTTATGGCTCATCGTTTGTAAATTTGTTTTTTCAAACAGCCATTCTCTTAAATCTTCATAACTAGACAAAAACATCCAGTTAGGAATTGTAATCATGCCAATTAATGCACCCGCTTTAGATAAAGAAGAATTTCTAACCATAAAACAGGTATATAAATCACCTTTTGCAACTTTATAATTCTTTTCAATGTATTTTTTTAGCGTAGGCACATAAAATTTACTACCCATATACGGCGGGTTAGCGATCACGGCATCATATTGCTTAGCGAGTAATTTAGCTTGCTGTACTAAAGGCAATAACTCTTGTGCTGACTGCTGCGCAAAAATATCCCCTGACGCTAATGCTGTATTCAGCTTGGTTTCTAAATCAGACAGCTTTTTAGCGAATGCTTGAGGGATTTGAATCAAAGAACCAAAGGTCGAAGCATGTTCAAATAGGTCTAGCAGTTCTTTTAAATCGGTCTGAGCAATACCAGTACTTGCCAAATCCTGACTGAATGCATCCAAACGTTCTGGCTGACTGTCTTGTAACGCAATAATATTCAGCTTCGGTGGATTGCTAAATAAACGGCGGTCATCTTCACGCGCTTTCATCAGCAATGCAAAACTCGCAAGCTGTGCTGCACGGGTATCAATATCAATGCCGTATAGGTTCTTTTCTAAAATCAAACGTGGAATATCGCGGCTACGGTAACCACGTTCTAAGTAAATCGCTTTGAGGCAATCATAGGCTTCCACCAGAATATGCCCCGAACCACAGGCCGGATCCAGCACCGTAATACTTTCAGGGTTTAAAGTATCGCCATCTTCACTGATACGGACATTAATCAGCTGTTTTAACTGGGCATTGACTTCATCGGTTTGTTCCGCTGGCTGAATATAGTATTCCCACTCACTGGCAAGCTTACTATCAGGCTGTGCCATCAGCCATAAACGACCAACACTATTCTGTACCAGATATTTCACAATCCAGTTTGGAGTGAATAATTGTGTCGCTGCAGGAATGTCTTCACTCTTGACGACTTTACCAATCACCTGATCTTTCTTTTCAGAAATATAGAACTGATACAGCCAGCCAATAATCTGTACATCCGACCAGTCTTCTTCCGGAATGCTGCTGACCAGATCACGAATCAAGGAGTCGGTTTTGGTCAGGTTATCCGGTAATAACAGTTCAGATTCATCAGACACCTGTTCGAACAGGAGTGGCATCACCTGATTCAACGCATGACACTGCGCCAGTAACAATTCACGATAGAGTTCTTCGTCTTTATTACCATCCAGCTTTAACTCAGCTACACGGCTGGTATTTAAACCTGGTAACTCAATATCCAGACATTCTTCCAGAATCTGTGGCAAGCCGGCACTGCCATCGGCACTGCTCAGTACACGACGTCCATGATCGAGTAAGCCTTTGCATTCCATGTAACGAATGGCACAGAGACGGTTAAACCAACTGTAAGCGATATAATCAATCGTCTGCTCAAAGCTAGTTGCTTGAATACGTTTGATCAGCTTGTCACGTGGTTTCATGACTGATAGCGGAAAAACCTGATCGCCAATCAGCAGCAAATCCCCTTTCTGTTCTGCCGGTAAAATGCTATCTGCGCTGATGCCATATTTGGCCGCCTGCTTGCGCATCGCTGCGATAAAATCGTTACGTGCTTGCGGTGCGTATTTTTTAATATTACTGGTATTCATCTTTAAACCTTTGATTAATGACTGATGCCGATATCCCTAACCCGAGTTAGCGGATACGCACACGCTTTTTGTCACTCACGATTTTTTTCAGTTCAGCTTTGAGTGCGTCTACGAACTGATCCACTGATTCTTCTGTTTCCAGATAGACACTGCTGGAGGTTTTGCTGTAAATGCTAGCAACATCAACTTCTACCACTGGTTTCGGTGGCACTACCGCGATCGCAGGCTTTACAGGACTCGCAGCAGGTTCTGATGTTGCTGGGCTGGCGGTGGTTGCAGTGTTGGTTACACTCTCTGCTTTGCTCTGAGCCAGTTGTGCCGCTTTGGCCTGACGCTGGATTTCCGCCTGAACTTCGCTTTCCAACTCATACAAGCCTTCATCAAAACGCTCCACGGCGGTTTGGGTTTGCAGCATATAGATGGTGGACAGGCTAGTTTCCACTTCAATATCCGTTTTCAGCAATTGCAGTGGACGCAGTAGCTTGTTACTCAGCTCAGCGGTGGCAATACCACTGTTTTTAATCTCGGCTTCTAACTGTTTGATCTTGTCATCAATGTGTTCTATCGCCTGATTGCGCTTCTCAGTCAGCAATTGCTCATTGACGCTTTCCACTGTGCGCACCAACTCTGCCACTTTATTTAACAGGCCATAGGGCGATTCAAGAGTGGCAATACGATGTAATTCAGACAGGGCTTTTTTTGCCACCTCATCACTGCCCAGCGCCTGTTTGTTTTTCTCAAAATGACGTAAGGCCTGTTGCAGTTGTTGCCAGCTTGGCATCTGATTACTGAAGAACTCATGAATGTCACGATAATCTTCTTCCAGATCCAGATAGTCGTCCTTGTTCTCGACCACGGCCTTAAAGAAATCGAAGCTGTCGCTATTCGCCAGCAGACGTTCCAAAGTCAGAATCGACTTTTCAATCACTTTCTTGCCCGGGAACTGCCCAACATCAGTTTTACTCTTATACGACTTAAAGTTGGCTAACCAAGTCTTAAAATGCTGCAAATAGAATTCAAACAGCTCTTTTTCTGTCGCTGGTCCCATGGCCGAGAACAGTTCTTGGGTCAGTTGGCGTGCCTGTTTCAATACCTGATCATCAGTCTGGCGTTTTTTAATGATCGACACATCACGGCGACGGCGGCTGTTTTGTAAAGGCTCAAAGGCATCTTTTAACTGTAAGCTGCCGCCATTTAACTGCAGAGAAATCCGACCCATTGCCGCCAGCTGACCTACTAGCAGTAAAATCTCGGCATCTGGCCAGCCATAAGGACGTTTGGCAAAACGATCCACCACATCCGATACCAGAATACGTTCGGTACCGGTTGCACGCAGCGAGATGTATTGTTCGACATCCTGCATGGCTTTTGGATTACTCTGCCCACCATTCAGTGACAGGCCTAACTGCGCCATATCATCCACAGTCAAGACGGCGTTCAGTTCACGCCAGGCATCCTGCTGATAGGCCTGCAAATAGCTCAGTTTGGTATAAGTGTTTTCCAGCAAATAACGACAAGCCTCATCCAGCTTGGTGGTTGGACTTGAAGATGAAAGTTGTAGATGTTGACCCAAGGCATAACTTTCCGCGTCCAGCAACATTTCTTCGACCCGGGCACGCAGGCGTTTTTTACGCTCCTGATTCTCACGACCACGGTCTGCCAGAATACGGCTGATATCGGACTGAGTGCCATCATCATTTAAACGGATGAATTTATTGGTTTTCAGCCATGTGCGCAGTTCATTAAAGAACTGTTTATCGTCTGCCAGTTTAAATAGCACCTGCCCTTCGGCCTCGGCGCTCTTACCAATGCAGAAAGCTTCTGTGTAGAGGTTGTATTCCGTATCCAGTGGAGAAATGATTTCAACTTTCAAATCGCTCTCATACTTGCCATCCAGGCTATGACCATCCAGAAAACGACCAATCTGATAGTCCATCTTGTTGGCTTGATGGCGGTATTTGTTCTGATCGCGCAGTAAATCTTTAAAGATTAGATTAGCTAACTCTTTATTTTCTTCTGAAGCCGCTAAGTCTGTGGCTTTAATTTTACGGGTGATATCGCGTTCTTCATTGGTCAGGAACAGGAACTCATCGCCATTCCTAGTAATCAGGCTCTCTTTTTCCAGACGTAGTAGGCTTTCTTCAATCCGCTTGCGTAATGCCAGCTTATCTTCATCAATTTTCTCAATCGACAAAGTCACCAGGTTATCCAGCGTACCTTTGATGATATCGACATAGCGGATCATGAACAGGGTACGCAGCATCTGCACATCAAAACCATCCAGGGTCTTATTCTGCCCTGCCTGGTCGATGGTACGCTTCACTGCTGTATCCAGAAATCCTTCCACTGAAGTATAGAAACGGTGGAAAGGAACCAGGGCACCGACTTCATCTGTAGCAATCGCATTCGCGGCCATCTGGAACGCATCCAACATGGACCGTTCACCATAGGCCAGGTGTGCACCGGTCGCACCTACCTTACGGATTTCTTCAAATACTTTTTGCACCAGCTGGAAATGGTACGGCGCAAAAGGATAGTTATGGATAAAGCTGTCTGGACCCTCATAGTTCTTGAGTGTTGGGCCTGAACGGTCAAAGGTGATCTGGTTTTTTAAGATATCGCCCTTTTGCTCAAACACCGATCTGAGCAATGCTTCAGCTTCTGGGGTTTTACGTAATAAACGTTTCTGGATGACTTCATCGGTATTGGAACTGGACAGTGATAACCGGGTTTTAAAACGTCCAGCAATCTTGGAGAAATCATTGGCTTTGGAAGAAGACATCTCACCTAAAACAGCATCGATGTCTGCCTGCGAGGTGACGATAATCCAAGCGCGGCCTTTACAGATCGTACCCAAGTTTTCAGTAATGGTTTGCAGTGTCAGCATCAAGCGGGTATCGCTGCCAATAAACTGCCCCACTTCATCGACCAAGAACAACATGCGTTGCTGGGGTCCTTTGCTGTCCAGGTATTCTTTCACCCACTGACAGAAGTTTTCCACCGAAACACTAAAGGTCTGCTCAGAATCCTCAAACCATTTATGCGCTGCTTCTGCTGATAGATTCAGTGCCTGAGAAATCGCAGTTTCGACATCATCCTGATAGAACTGATAGCCGTCACGCTCCTCTAGCCAGGACATGCCGCTAGATTCCTCAAACGCCTGTTTAAAGCGCTCATACACCCCTTTCTGGCTCAGGTGACGTTCCATATGGGCAATATGTGGATGGTCAGCACTAAAACCCTGATACTCGTTAAACACACGTAAAAACACATTCAGGATCGGATTGCCATCATCATTGGAGCTGGCTTTACTGTCGATGTTAAACAAAATGACATCAGCATGATGGCTGACGGCCTTGCCAATATCCGCACGGATAAACGCATCACGGATTTTAGTTTCATCAAAGAATTCTGCGGCGCTACGCTCGTTACCTTGCGCATCGCGTGCCACTTTATTGGCCAGAATATACGACAAGGTTTTCAGGAAGTGTGATTTACCTGAACCAAAGAAGCCCGAAATCCATACGCCGACACGGTTGGCAATCGAAGGATCGCTTAGGTCTGTGCCATAAGACTGGAAAAAGTCCCGAAAATGCTTTTCCAGTTCATTGGTGACCACATACTCATCGAGTTCCTGATAAACCGTAGTATTGTCATTCTGGTCTGCTTTTACGACCCCGTTAATCGCACGATCTAATGGCTTGTAAAAAAGTTCTTTAATGTTCATCTCAATCAATTTCCCCGAATTTTTATTTCTATTTGCCGTGTTTAAGGCACTAATCTGAATGCTCTGTAGTAATTATTGCTTGGAATTTTTCCAAATAAACTCATCGCTTGACCGTCGTAATAACCTGGGTAAAACAGCACCACTGGCTTATGCCCCAGTAACGAATGCAAACTGTTCAATAAGTGATGGGCACGTAACAGTGGCCAAACCGACCCTACCCCAGTCATCAACACAATATCTTGTGCATTGGTGGCATATTTACTCACCAGATAGGGCGCGAACTTATCCATATGCAGTGGGCCTTTCAGCGCTTTGAGCAGCGCCTCATCGCCTTTGGCTTTTTGCATTTGAATGGCTTTATCGATGAAGTTACGCTCAGCCAGATAATCCACCACGGCTTGCAGCAGGTTGATATTCACCACCTTCAGCTGACTGTGTTTTTTCTCCAGCATCCCGTCTAGAAAATGCAGATATTCGCGCACTTTCAACTCATCTTCAGGTGCATAATCAAAAATCCAGAAGCCAATTTCATTGCCCAATCCTTGTCCAGTGAGAAACTCGGTGGAAAGTATTCGCTCTGGAATCTGGTTCAGACGCTCATGTATTTTTTGACTCATTGCTGCCCCTCTACAACTAACGCGTCCATACCGACACTTCCATAGATCTTTTAATGCGTTGTTTATAATGTTCTTCCAACAGGCTACGCAGCTCTGCTCTGACGATCACGCGCTGCAACTCCAGCTTACGGGTACTTTTTAAGTAACCAGCTTCTGCCAGCATGCGAAACACCACCTGCCCCATTTTTTTCTTGCTGGACTCTTTCCAATCACAGATATCCGGATCACGTTGTGAGCGTTCATCCAAAAAATCTGACCAGATATAACTGTCCAAGTATTGCGCCTGAGAGATATAGGCATCCCTCATCACCGTTTCCATAAACTCAAGCAGCAACAAGTTGCGTTCCAATGCACCACAAAAAGCCACCTGAGTCGCCAGCTCATCATCCCCATCACGCAAAGCTTTCCAGAAATCAGGCTCTAAGCGCTCCAGACGCTTACGAATAGCGGTGGCATTGCGTTGAGCTGAAGCAGGCGTTCTTTTTTGTAGAATATTGTCAATCTGAATGGCCTGATGCCATTGTTCTGGAGTCGCTTCTCGTAATAACAGATCCGCGATCAGCCGGCTTTCACGCACCATCAGGGAACCGCCAATCAGGTCACTGTCATAATGAAATTGCTCTAACATGGCCAATCTCCTATGAAGCTTGATCAAACAGATAAGACGACAGCTTTTCGATATCTGAACGTTGTAACACTAAGGTATATTTCAAGGCATCTTCCGCCTCAGCCAGCGTGATCGCGGCCTGATATCGCTGCAAAGTATAGTGAGCCAGGGCTTTTTTCACCGGAATCTGTAATCTGCCATCAGGCATGCCGAAGTCTTTTTCGACCAGCGCTTTTTGAGCTTCATTCAATTTTGGATTAGGGATCAGCGTCAGTACAATTTCTTCATGCCATTGCTGATCCTGAGCAGGGTCTACTGACTCAATCGCCACCACAACAGGTGTGCGATCAATTCTGGAGAGTAAAAAGTCCTTAAACTGCTTGCTCTGATGGCAATAGGCACGGACATGCCAGCGAAAACCGGTATACACCAGGGTATGTGGGGAAATCATGCGTTCATGCCACTGCGGATTCTGCATGGAGGCATAAATAATTTTGAGACAGCTTTGTGTTCGACAGGCACGCAAAACTTCCCGAATCACTTCAGGACGTACACTGCGATCAGGTAATTGAACTGCTGCAAGATTCGGTTCTGGTGTCGCAATCAGGGCATGCGATTCACTAACCAAACCTGACAGCATATTGAGATATTCATTGATATGCGCTGTAGTCAGTACAGGCTGGAAGCTGGCCTTAGGCACATAACCCTTGACTGAGGGATCATGAATCAAGGCATCGGGGTTATACAGCGTATTATAGCGCTTGATATCCGCAGAAGCCTGCTGTCGACTCAATCCAAACCAGCTCATCAAACGATTGGTAACCAAACGACCTTCCCAGTATGCAAGGAGTTCAATGGCTCTCATTCTGAGAAGGACTTCATGCTTATCTGTCGTCATATACCAATCAGTCAATAAATAGTAGTTTTAAGATTACCCCATAGCAAATGTACAGTAAACATTTTTTACGGTATTTTTAAAGCAATTGGATTTTTAGTCTAATCTCAGGGGAGCCATGATTTATTTGCTATTTTCCCCCATCCACATTAAATAATTATTTTCTTTCCCTTGAGCATATGCCCACTCCGCCACTTTATGTGACCGCTCTTTATCTGTTAAAAAACCGAGCACTGATATCCGATCCACAATAATCAAATCCTGTTCTTCATTACGCTCTTGCCATTTATAAAGAAATTCATGTGAGGCCAATAGATTGCTTTTCTTAGAATTACAGCGGGAATCGGCTAACACAAAGTTATGCCCGGTATCTGATGGATACATTGACCAAGGAATAAAATGGTCTACGGCGTAATTATTCTTTTTCATTTCCTTATTACAGTAAAAGCATCTGCACTCCTGCATCTCTACCAATACTGTAGCAACTGCATTAAGCTGATTTCGGCTCGGCTCAAACATAAATTGCTCAAGGTTTGGTAACTTATTCAAAATCTCGGCATTACTACTATTTCTACGAATATAATCAATCCAGCGCTTCTGACAGAGTTCTTCAATAATTTCACTAAATTGTCGTAAGCAATACATGACTTGCGGTAATAAAATTAATTGCTTCCCTGATTGCTCAAGCCGGTATAGAAACTCAAAGTTTTGTCCATTGATGTTTTGCAGATAACGGACTGGCATGTCTTTTACAGTGCGAGCGACATCTTTAACTAGCTTCAACCACACCAATGAATCTCGTCTTAACAGTCCAAGGGATGAGTAACTCTGACGAAGCCCAATGATTCGATTTACAATCGCTGCTTGCTTACCATTATTTTGATTTAAGATCAGTTGGCCTTCATCATTAAAGGTATATGGCACTGCTTGCTTCCAATATAGCTCGATAAACTTCTCAGCAATATCCGTATATTCGAGTGATAGACTCTCACCTGAATCTTTACCTTTTTCAATAGCTAATCGGCTTAGGCTAATCAGCAACGCAAATTTATAGGTGCTACTAAAACTACCCGACTGTAAAATCAGCTGAATATTTTTTAAGAATTTAAGTTGTTCTTGTGCAGCAGGAATAAAGTCAGGCATGTTTTTTCCAAAGTACATTCAGCCATTTTTCTTGTCGATCAGGTCGCTGATCTACTGTAATCCACTGTTTTAATACCCTAACCCCATTCAACTGGTCTAACAATTCCTGAGCCTGCTCTTCATTTAAGTCAGTAAACGCCCTACCGCCTTTTTCTCTATCTGATGTTCCATATTTAAAAGACATATAGCACACACCGCCACGGCGTAATGCAGCATGAATACGTTTTAAAACATTAGGGAGTCTATTACGAGCACAATGTAGTAAAGAGGCACATGCCCATACCCCATCATAAACATCGTGCATATCAAGCTCATAAAAACTTTGCTGCTGAACAGCGATACCAGTCAGTTGGCTCGCTCGTTCGACCAATACTTCAGAATAGTCGATAGCATCAACTTGATAGCCTTTATTTTTAAAAGCCAAAGTGTCACGCCCTGAGCCACAGCCTAAATCCAGGATGCGTGCAAAATCTGGCAACTCAGCTAAAAATGGTTGGTATAGGCTTTCCATATCCACATACAACGTGGCTTGTAAAAATTGATCTGCGTATTGGTTGTAATAGTCTATTGTTTTCATATTGGTTGCTTAGGCTAAACACTGATCCCAGTCTACTAAAAAACAAAAAGATAAGGGAGCATTTGCTCCCTTATCTTTTTAGTCAAATAAATCTGCTCTTACTTCTTCCAAAGCACGATCTGACTTAAAACGATTACATATCGGGTGAATAATTGCTCCATTTTCTAAAACACCGTAACCACCTTCTGCTTTCGATTCTCGATGATCTACTTCAGTCGATTCAAGGTATAGAGCGCTATCACATACTTCGCAATAGCTCCATGTTTTCCTTTCCTCACGTTGATAAAGATTTCTTTTGGTCGCGAGTGAAAAATTTAGAGGTTTTTTCTTTTTTGTTAGTCTTACTGATTTCACAAAGCTCACAACATCATCCACAATGGTCTCATCATAATCACCACCAAAACGTTCAAGGTAAAAATCATTAAAATTAATATAATCAAATGATTGACTCATCGAAAGAATGACGGTGTTCAAACAAACTTCATCTTCGAAATCTAAATCCATATTGAGTCCAATACAGATAAATGCTTGATAGACGTTTTTCAATCGCTCATGTGATCTGATCCCGCTACCAAACTTACCGACAGTTTCTTTGATCGCCACAGGAATTTTTTCAATTAAACTTTCAACACCACGGCGTGCTCGAGTAAATCCAATAAAATCTATCTTTTTATTCTGTATTTCAAAACAGTCTTCTTGAATTTCAAAGACGATAGAGAACCAGGCCAAAAAGGATGTCATTTGAAAACGATTATCTTTATAAAAATATAGTTTTGGGTGTAAGCCCAGACTTGGAATCCGAATACTAATTGCTGGTGTAGCGATACGACACAGCACAACTCTAAGTTTTAGCATTAAATTTTCTACACGCTGACCTTGGTCTATACTCACAGTATTCTGACTAGTATCACCAAACATGATATTCAGGAGTTCATTGACCAAGCCGATTTTTTTACCGTGTGTTAAATCAGGCTCTAAAAGTATTATCTTAAAAAGATGATCATGAATTTGCTCACCCAAAGTGATCACTTCATTTATCCGCTCGTAATTCAGTTCAGCCAAGTTGGATTTATTATCGTTTATATAACAACACGCATAAATCACATAAAAAGCATCACTCCCCCTATTTTGTAAATGATATTCTTCATCTGGATCTAACCGTTTCGTATCTGAATTGATTGAACAAAAGGCTTTTCGAGCTTCCTCAGGTGTCCCAATGACTTCAATAAAATTAATTTTGGTTGATTTTAATTTTTGCTGAAACTCAGAATCGCTACATAACTCTTGAAAATCAGCTAATCCACCTAATCGATTACGAATCTGACGAATATCTCGTTTTTGTGGTGCCGTGAATTTTGGGGCTCCTGCTACTTGCTCATCAATAAAGTATCTTTTGATCCAAGCATAAATGATTGAAATCCTGTGCCCACCATCGATAATATAAATATTGCCAGTGGCATCTTTCCAATAGCGAACGCATAAATTGACATTACGATCATTCAAACATTTTAGAATAAACTTCTGAATTTCAGCACGGCTCCAACACTCTGTGGAGCGTTGATTGTCTGCCTTATATAGTTTTTCTAGAATCTCATGGTTGGCGAAGTCATAAAGTGATATTTCAAAATTATTGTGCAGATTTGAGTGTGACATTTCGTCAAGCAGCATCATTTTTCTTTGAATAATATTGGTTAAAAGCTTAGTACGAGCCATTTTATTTTCTCTAAGCAATACTTCTCTAGATCTCGTGAGATTACGAAATTAGAAGTAATTAAAATTAAAATCAGTGATAAATGAATTAAAAACTCATTAACTCAGAAGTATCTTTTTGCTAGAGAAAAAACAGATAGAAATAATATAAAGACGCATTTTAAACCTCGTTGATAGATTGTCGTTTGCCAATATCCTTTCCACGAGATGGAGGCAAACCAAATAGGGTGTGGAAATACCGCTCAACGAAACGGCCAGTCAAAGACTGCCCTACCTGGCTTACCATAAAAGCGCCATGTAGACACAAAAGAGCCACTAAAAGCGACTCTTTAGTTCGTTGAGTAACAGGTTTCCACGCCTGGTCACAGATTTTGCTGTAACATCTTTATCTTATGTGCATAAATTCAAATGGTCAAATTTTATGATCGATATTTCTTCAATTGATTCAAAAATAATTACCTATATTTTTTAGAGGCTTAAGAATACAGATAAGTATCTTATAATTTCTACAATATTTAGTTGCTGTAAACTGATCGCAATGAAACTCTATATATTTAAGCAGCGTGATTTAATAAAGGAAGTAGATTGAAACTGCAAATTTTATCTGATACTCATAATTCTAAATATTCAATATCAGAGCAAGCTGATGTCATTATTCACGCTGGCGATTTTTCTAATCGCTTAAGTGGTGCAATTGAGTTTGCCGAAAAATGTAAATCTCTGAATAAAAAATTTATCTTTGTTTTAGGTAATCATGATTACTACAGCTCTAACTACAGTACAGTCGTGAATTTCTTGAAAGAAAACTACCCAAAAAATGCACTACTTGATGACAACCATATCAAAATTCAAGATAAAATATTTGTAGGTGGCACGCTGTTTACGAACTTTCGCTCCAATTCACCACTTACATCTCCTGAGGTACTTTTACAGTCCCAAAAAGATGCTGAACAATCGATTTATGATTTTGATCAAATCATGATTAGTGATGAAAATAGACCTATAACCGCCGATGACTACATAAAACTATTTAAAAAATATCATCAAAATATTTTGCAGTTTAGAGGGCAAGATCATGTGATTGTTATTACGCATTTTCCACCTCATTTAGCTTGTCTTGATCCTTATTGGGGTACGCACCCTGTTGCATCAGCCCTCAATCCCTATTTTATTAATGACCTAGATGTAAAAGGGTTTAAGTTATGGATTGCAGGACATACGCATACATCAGTGGATACTGTAGTCGATGGATGTAGATTAGTGATCAATCCTTTGGGTTATCCGCCAGAGCAAGGTAAAAATGGGTTTAGAGAAAATTTGATCATCGAAGTTTAAATAGATATTTTTTCTGAAACCTTTTTAAAGCATCAGATAACTCGATTTTAAAATTGTCTGCAATATTAATGATGAAGCATTAGTCCTATCAAAACCTAAAATAAGTGTCGTCACATGTTTTTTGGTACTCAATAGTGCTGTTAGGACTTTTAAGCTTTAGCTCATAGTTAGAATTAGTATAAAATTACATAACACCATTAAAGTTATATGGCAAAATGAGAAGACCGATCGATTTTAAAAATATTGAACAAAGATCACGCCCAATTATTGAAGTTATACCTATGGCATTTGACAACAGTCAAGCAACACAACGTATTGTACTACATCATTTAAAACGTGTAATTCATCAACATAGAGATGAACTACAAAAGCTCGCAGATAGATAAAAACTCATCATGCTCTTCAATAGGCGTAACTGCATTCAGCCATTTTTATTCCCTACATCAATTTATTTTCAAATTTTCTGCGATACTGATAATGAAATTTATACCACATCTGAACTAGGAGAAACTCATGTCGATTCCTTTAGATCCTGAAAATGATTGGAAGAATAAAATTGCAGATCAAATACTTAAAGACCTACTCGATATCCATAAAATCCAAGGTAATTCTATTAAAAAAATGAAAGCAGACCCAAATGGTGTTTTCTATGTAGAACAAGAAATCTCAGTTGAAGACTTCCTCAAGCAATTTTGAGCACTCTTCATTAAAAAACAGAAAGCACTTGAATTGTATATTTAAAAACTCAACCAAATTGTATCACCTGTAGAGGCATACATCGTCTCAGCCGTTTTTTTTAACATATCACATTCATCAACTTCTATTGATAAATCATCACACAGAGTACGATCACTGTCATTGATCGAACCTTCATGCGATTGAACAACTGCACCATGTTGAATCAGTTTAATTCTATCTTGTCTTAAAAGTTGCACACCTCTATAACTCGCACGCATTTGATTTAGAGCTTGAAGACGCCTTTCATTTGTGGTCATTATTGTTTTTCTCGACATCAATTACCCCCTTGATTTTTATTTTAAATAAGACCAACAAATTACAATATAAATTGAAATGAGGGAATGATCTAGCGATCAGATAATCCCCCCCTTTTTAATCACGGCGATCAAATAAAATTTGATCAATGCATTTAAAATCAGTCTTCTAAAAACTCTATCATATCTTGTTCAGTTCTAACGGCTTTCATAGGAAGATGATGAGTTGCATTTAGTATTAACCTTCGATAATTATCTTTTATTATTTCATCTTGCTGATTTTTTACTTCGGACTCAGCGGTTATATTTGTGTTCTCTTTAGAAGCAATCCGATCTACCATCATATTTACCTCACTTTACAAATTGTTCAGGATCTTGCTCTTCAACACGCTGATATGAAGACGAATTATTCATTAAAGCATGCCCACTTCTGAATGCTAATTCTTGAGTCATCTCTTGCTCAGCAATACTAGAGGCTGTTGATCTTTGCTCAAATATCATTCAGCAATGCATTGGCAGCCATACCATGACAAAGGCTAATGCGACATTACTGGCGTAGTTTCTTGCCAGTTTGTCGTAGCGAGTAGCTATAGCCCGATATTTTTTAATCTTTAAAAAAGCGTTCTCTACCAAGTGCCGGTACTTATAAAGGCACCAGTCCATATGACCATTCCCAGTTTTGCTGTTCTCTTTTCTCGGAATATTGGCCACGCAACCTTGAGCTTCAATAAATGCTCGTAAACTATCACTATCGTAGCCCTTATCGGCAGTGACATGGCTTGATTTTGGGGCTTCTGCTATCAAACTCTGCGCATGGGCGATGTCATGTACTTGCCCACCCGAGATTTCGAAGTAAACGGGAAGACCACCGCTATCAACAGCAAGATGAATTTTTGTCGAATTGCCACCCCGACTTTTTCCTATAGCTTCGTCTGCACCACTGGCTGCACCACTGGCTGCTCCGCTGCTATCCTGATGCGCCTTCACGATACTTCCATCAATAAATAGCCATTCAGGGTCATTCTCAGACGATATGCTTTGAAATAGATTTTGAAATACCCCCCTTCTTTGACCAGAGGTTAAAACGTCTAAAAACAGTGTTCCAACGGCCAAATTTTTCAGGCAGATCTCGCCATTGAATTCCAGTGCGCATCCGATACAGAATGCCTTCAAGCGTGTTCCTGTGTTCGTACTTATTATAAACACGCCCCGTTTCTTTGAGGATTTGCTTTAGGGCTTTCCAGGCTTTATCTGTTAACATTGTTCTTGGCATAGCAACGTCCGTTCTCGGTGGTATTTTTGATTTTTGGCGAAACCATTATACCTTGTTGCTATGCCGTTTAATTTTCACTCAAAGATCAACAGCCTCTAGTCTCGCCATGATTTTTTATGTATTCAGCTCGTTTCTGAATAAATGCTCGCTCTCGCTCTTGAACGTTGGAATTCAATTCCATATTTTCCGCTTGACGAATAGCTATATAATTATAAGTAATGACACAAAAAAGTACGATTAAAAAGAAACCGAATTGCCTTTTTACATTTCTACTCACTTATAGTCCTTACGTATTCAGTTTTTACTGAAGTTATCATGTGTTCACACTAATAAATTTAAAAACTATAGCGGATGGCATACTATAAAAGTTAATTACTCATCTCTAGGATTGAAATCTTTAAATTCATCGGCATTGCTAGCAAATTTAACAAAAAAGTTATGCCAAGCAAATAATGACTCTAATTCCTGTTTATTTTGAATCGGCTTAGGCAACTCATATCCAATGATCCAGTATGGTGCTGTACAGCAAACATGTTCAGGTATAAGGACTTGCTGTAAGGCTGTTTCAGCACTTAAAAAATATAAATTATCGTTTAAGTGGACAATACTCCCTTGTAAAGCTTCTTGAATACAATGATCTGCCTCTATATACGTATGCTTCATTTAGTTCGCCTCCATTTTTCAATTAATGGGATTTCCAAACCTGTTAAATTATTTAACGCTGTAATTAGTCATGGATTTGAGCTAACTTCCAACGGAGATAAATCACTGCTAAAAATAAATCGCTCAAGATTTTTTGACACATATTATCTTTATAGTTGTCATTACTAATTATCAGACTTACCCCTTTTTTACTTTTGGCCTTTCTAAGTTCAGCATCTATTTCCCTCCATGATAGTTTTGATGTTCTGATTTTTTTTTCATAAGACTTTTTATATATGGATTTAAGCTCACGACAAAATTTACGAAACTCCTGATACTCTAATTTGCTTTGAATATACACCTCCATACGAGCATCTATAAGACGAATACGGCGCTCAAAATAATCCAACATAAAGTTGCTATCCAGTAAAGCTGTGAAAATTTTAAAATCAGCTTCGCTAAATACATTTCCAGACTTATTTCTATTGATATGCTTTAACAGCATGTCTAAAGGATTACTTTGAGAAATAGCGTTTTTGTGTTGAAAGTGTCTATTTTTATACAGGTTTGAGGCCAAGTCTCTCCCAATTTCTTTCAACTTCAGATTTTCATTTTTTCCTGAAAGTACATCTATAATATCATTCAATTCTGATTTCAGTTTGAGCCTTTCGGTTACATGATCAGTTTGCTCTACATCTTCACATTTTAATATCTGAGTATGCCACCGATCAGGAAATATTGCGTCTTGAATAATCTTTGAATTGGGAGCTATCTTCTCTAAGATTTCTTTTAATTCAAGCTTTTCTTTCATTTGAGACGTATTCAATTGTTTCTTGAATACTCTACAAGAGAGTAAAGCTCTTACAATATTTGCTGATATTTTACTTTCATCTGGACATAATGCATCCCCGACTAACATTGAACCAAAATGTAGGTAATGATTGGCTGTCATCTCAATTGATGAATGACCTACAAAATGTGCCAAAATCTTCCAAACATCCTGACGTCCAGCAATACTGTCCGTATTACCCAGTAAATAATTCTTAATTTTGACAATGTGATCGGGTGAATAGCCGATCCAACTTTTAATTAATGTTTCACTTCCTTTCAAAATTAAAGCTAAATTGTTTGTCGCAGTATGCCTAAAGCTATGAAAGGAGTAATCGTGTGGATCATTATTAAATAAAGTATCAAAAATTTCCTTTGTCTTAGCACGAATAAAACGAGATGAAAAAATTTGACCAAATTCATCTTGGAAGATAAAACAATCTTCTCTCCCCAACTGCTTTTGATCGACTTTTACATTAAGATGCTTTTTGATCAGACCAATAAATCCAGTTAATTCATCTGCAGTTAGCAACTCATCAAGACGAATTCCTCGTTTTGCATTCGTCGTCTTGACCTGACGATGATAGTTATTATGTATAAAGATTTTAATAACTTGAGGATTGCTAGCTATTAAATAATAATATTCCTCATTGCCAATTGTTTTAACTTCTAGCTCAATCATGGCTAAATCTCTTAGCCTTAACCCAAGAATCTCACCAATCCTTAAACCTGTGCGGTAAGCAAGCATACAAATTATTTTGAATATACTTTTTTGTTCTTTACTCAGATCAACTTGGCGACCAATCAAATTATTAAAATGCGCCCACATCACTGGAGTTATATATGATGCCCTACACATCTGAAGATCATCAGATTTTAACTGGTCTAAATAATTAACTCGAGGAACATCAAAATTATGAATTAAACTTTTATGAAATTTTTTTAAATTTTTTACAGCTTTACCATAGCTATTATATTTCACCTCCCTAACATTATTTTTAGATGCTTTATTTTGTCGTTGCTTATCAGCAATAAATTTTTCACTTAAAATATACTCATATGCTCCCTCAAATTGTTCTTCATCCATCTTCAGAAGATCAAGGTCATGAGTAACAACATACATAAAAAGGTCTTCAGCGAATGAGGATTTATAAGTATCCAAGGAACTCAGCGCAATTCCGTCTTTTGCTCTAGAAACATTTGAAGATTGACCGCTCACGAGGTAATCCCGATACCATGTCATCAACGCAATCTGAACACTCACTAGCGCAATATCTTTAGCTATTTTATATGTCTGATTACTATAGCTTTCTTTAAGTGACTGAATATCTTCTGACAATTGTTTAATGGTCTCGGGTTTTTTTCTACCTTGAAATTGCCCTATCAATCCTTTTTTAATTTCTGCGGCACAATGATATTCTGTGCTCAGTTTTTGTATATTTTCAGACTTAGGCTTTCGAAAACTCCCGTTCGGATCATCAAATGCATTTTCGGAAGTAATCAATTTCTTTTTTAAAGATTTATTGTCTTTAAATGCATCAAGTGTCTCAAGCATTTTTAAGGTTGACAATGATAGTGCAGCGCTGTCTAACGCCCCCTTAGATAATGCTGTTGTGAAACCATCAAGCGTATTCTTTTGACTAAAATACTGCACGTAATCGACATGCTCAAATAATTGATATTTTTCCTTTGCAAAATAATCACGTAAAACACTATTTTTATCGACATCCAATATAGCCAAATCAATATATTGATCAAAGCCTTCATCATTTTGAGCATCGATAGACTCTATAAGCTGAACGAGCCTTTTTTCTCCCTGACGCCTTTCACTTTGAGTTTCAAACTCAATTATATTGATGAGTCTCACCATCATTAACAAACTAATTGATGTAAGATAAATTTGTTTAATTTGGAATGAATTATCGAGATATACTAAATTCGCATATTTCTCATTTTCTACTGGATAATTATATAAATAACCCGTTTTTGATGAACCTTGACAATATAGGGATACAAGTCCACTCGACAATTCTGATGGTTTTAACTGATCATTTGAAAAATATGCTCTGAGTGATCTTAAAATCGCCATTAAGTCTTTTTTATGACTACACCCACAATCAATAATTAGTGCCATTAAAAATTGTCGAAGAAGTAATTCCTTTTGCTCATCCGTAAAATCAGCATTAAAAACATCAGTTTTAAGCCTTTTCGGTAATTCAATCTCCCAAAAGAAATGCAATTTTAGCTTAAACTCATGTAACCGTTGCCCTCTAAGCAACTTCATTTGCGTTGATTCAATATCTTTAATATTTGGAGCTGAATATGCTCTTTGAATAAGCTTAATTTCATATTGATCCTTTAACCACGGAATATTTGACTCAATTTCTTGCTTTTTTTTCACACATAATTCAGACCAAAATTCCCTTAGTTCTTCTAGATCTTTTTTTGAGATTTTTCTATAGTGAAAGTATTTCTCAACTTTAGTTCGACTCAAATACAGTTCATTTTGAATGAGGTCATCAAGTTTCTTTTTTTCACAAGATTCCGTGATCTCATGAATAAGAAGTCCTGAGATTTTTTCAAATAAAAGATTCGTCGAAGACTCTAGCTTAATTCGAATTTTCTCTAACTCTTCATCTTTCATGATTGGCTCACCACTGATTTTAATCCCAGTCTTTTAAACAGCTGATTTACTGCATCTTGAATTTCAATCATGTAGGTGTAGGGCTGTAAAGATGAATATTTTGAAAATCCGATCTCATTTTGTTGATCGTGCGCATACCAACTCTTAAAAATCGCATCAGGCAATTCCAGAAAATTCCTTACAAAATGGCGCGTCCAATTGGGATATAACTCATCCATTTCAGGAAAGTTTTCTGATAAATAAGATGCTATATGCTTTTGTGTAAGTGGCTCCAATGTGAAGCTCATGAATTCTGAACCTTTCTTCCAATAAGAAAGGTAATAGATATGATCTGCTGTATTAGCTAGCTCTAAGGCATTAATGTTTTTGATAAATTCATCATAATGCTGTAACTCATTAACAACGAATTCGATCAGAGGTGAATAACGACCATGTGGACGAGATCTACTGCTCTTATCATGGATATATGCAATATTAGTAATAAAATCAAAGTTTTCTCTGATACTAGATGCACCTATAGCAGGACGTGCACCTGAAGACAATAGACAACAAAACCAAATCCAAACACTGAAAGCATTAAATTTTTCAGCAATGTCTTGTTCTTCTTTTAAAACTTGGACAACTTTCAAGTTTAATGTATTCAAGAATTTTTTCGCTTTATCAAATGACCATACACGCTGACTTCCTACGCGGGCTTGCTCTTCTACTTGGATAAATTGCGGACGATCTAAAACATTTACCTCGTTTTTATTTTGAAACCATAGATATATATACTGCTCATATACCTCATTTAACTGTTTATAAGAAAATCCCCCATACGCTAGATCAGGTTGATGTGAAACCTGTCTACCGATTAAGAAATTTTTCGTAAGATCATCTTTACATATTCGGTTCAAATGAAAGGAAAGTTGTAAAGCAATTGAAGTAACTGATATCGGGCCTATACGACGATGATAAAACCATTCTGATAAAGACTTTTCGAAATCTGTATTCGTTAGATTGGAAAGGTTAGCCTCTCTAATTCTATCAATCCACATAGCAGGAATTTGAAATGCCCAAGTTCTATGCTCGTTATATTTATTGTCTTTTTTAGCAATTTGACCTTTCAAATTTTTATTTACATTTGCATCAACGATCCACAAATAATAGGCACGATTGGAGCTACGTTTTAATTGCTTAGTTTTTAGCAATTGGTCGATATCTTGAAATATAACGGCACTCTGCCCGGTAAAGATTGACATCAAGCAACAAGCTGCTTTTGCAGATTCCATGATATCTTTGTTTTCATGAAGTTGGTCAAGTAAAACCTGGTTTACAATTTTTAATAAGGGTATGTCCAAATAGTAAATATTACTCACCGTTGGTTGCTGAGTTCTATCTATATGACGATTCAATCTTTGATTTGAGACAAATGGTGCTAGTCTACGCGTATCTTCATTTAGATTATAATCATACTGCTTAAATACCTTATCTTCATCAACTTCATCATCGATACTATCTTTGTCATCTGAGTAATCAGACTGACTCTCGGTGACTAAAGGCGGGTTATTATAAGTCTGCGGATCAACGTCTAAATCTTCAATACTATCAATCTGATCTGTTTTTTTAATTCTTACATTGTTGTGATAAAAGATATCCTCAACTGCGATTCTGTACTCGTCTAAATACCTTGTTAGAGATTTGATTATATTTTCTGAAACATTAGCATCAAGGCGCTTACAGAATTCTGTGACATGTACATTTTGGGCTTTTGCATAAGTATTGAATTCTTTAATAGTCTTAGCCGTATGATCGAACTCAATAAGATGATTAAAATATTGAGAAATTATAGGTAATACTTCAGAAAGAAAATCTTTAAAACTTTTTTCCACCATTTTTAAAATTAGATAGAAATTATAGTTTAGCCTTTCAATTTTAGCTTGAGAGTTCTCCATATTGGACATCAACCCAACTAAAAAATTTACAACATTAAAAATTTTCAAAATATTTTGGTTAATCGAAAGTTGTTTTTCTTTATCTATAACATCCGAATCTTCAACATTTTTATATAAAATGCAGATACTTGATGACCCCAAAATATTCTTATATTGAGTCTTAGATTTATTTATTTTCAAATATGAATATATATCTTCACATAATACTTTTAATTCTCTCATGAATTCATCCGTCATATAAGTATTATGAAAATCCTTTACATCACATGAGTCCAATACAACCAAATCCCCCCTATATGAAGATAAAATTTTAGTTAAACAAGCACATCTTGATTCAAAAATTTCTAAATTCAATTTATTATTCATTTCAGCATTCCATATTATCAAGTTTATATTTTTCAAAAATATTTCTAGGTAATTTAAAATAATTTATAAAATCTGTTTTATAAATTATTTTAGGAATATGATATTTATCTCTCTTCAAGATTTCCTTATTAATTAAATAAAATAAATTTTCATCTTCTAATTTAGTTAAATAATCAAAAAGTTCCTTATAGAAGTTAATTCTATATTCACATTTTATTTTGTGACTTTGAAGATAAGTAAATAGCTCTAACCAAAAAATATAGTTAGCTTGATTCTTAAACCAATCTTCATGACTTTTGCCTTCAATGGATAAAAGATACGTATATTGAGTAAGGCTCAAATAGTCTTTCATAACGCGATTAATCATTGAATTTTTCAGTCGATCTTTTACCTTCTTTTGCTCACTAACTCCAACAACAGTAAGTTTTACTGTCTGCTCGACTAGATTGGAATATTTTCTTAGCGAACGTTCAATTAAATTAGTTTTTTTCAAACGCGATAGCTTAAAACTCTTCTTTGTTTTAGCTTGATTTTTGGACATTATTAACTCCAAATTTAACCCTCTAAAAATTTCATAAGGGCTTTTTTTGAGCATGACAAAGCCTAGAGCCTAAATTGTGATGAAATTTAAGCTAATGATATTTTTAAAAAAATAGGTATAAAAATTTTCTGGATGAGCTAGCTTTTCTTGTTATTGCATGTCTTTTTTTTATCAAATGCAATAAGCATTAATAACAAGAAAAACTGTCTCGTTTTTTCTAGGCTTCTTCTTTGACACAAGCAAATTTGTAGACTTCCGCCTTACTCCAACGAAGACTACGCCCATGCCTAATAGGATTAATCGGCCCATTTTCGTACAATGCCCATTTACGCAGTGTTTGTTCTGCATACCCTAATAAACGAGCAGCTTCACTAGTAGATAGCAATAATCTATCTTCGGTAATTTGTTTAACTTTATGTTTCATGTTGATTAATGTATCTGAATTAATATATTTATATAAAACTAAACTTTTTAATTAATTCATATACATCTGAAACTTTTTTATGATTTCATAACACTAAAGAATATTTCAAAAAACCAGAATAAAAACCATGATATTGATTTATATGAGATATTTTTGACGAAAATATGGAACCACAAAAGTAAAATAAGTACCTTCCAAAGGACTATCAATCTCATCTATCTTTAACAACACTCAGTTCTGAAGAATCATCTTACATAACCATCGTACAAACCAAAATTCTTTATATACTTTCTATTACTTAATTAAAAAATATAAAAATTATAATTTTACTGCTCAAATTAAATACCATTAAATAAAATAATCATATTTATTATTTTTTTGCAATAATATTATTTAACTATATTCCTCAAACATCATTATTTAAAACCACAATACACTAAAGAATAATATTATAATTAAAAATTTATCATACAATTAACCTACTTCATTACAATAACAGGTTAAATTAATATATCAATTGAGTTTAATTATTATATTTTATCAGCAGTGTAAAATATTCCTATATTAGTATTAAAAGCAACTCAATAGTTAATATAACGTCATTTTAAAATAATAAAAAATTTTATCTTTAGCACAAGAAGTAACAGTCCATACACTGTATAAACAGGGTTTATTATTTCAAGGTAATAAATCAAAAACTTGTAGTATCTAAAAATACAATGTGCAAATATTTACAGCTCAAGTTCACACTACAGTATCGGCTTACAACCTAGAATATGTATTCTTGACTTATATAAACTTTATTTGCTCGAACGCATAAATGCTGTTTATCCTGAATGGATTCCTGCCGTTGTGCTCTACCAAGAAGTTTTAGAGTTTGAATATCTAGAAACGGTCAGAATCTTAAGGGAATATCTTGCAACAATATAATCAGTCACCAAACTTGAACCCTAACAGCTCAACTGTGTTAAAAAAATATGGTTTTTGCTCCCGCATATGTAAGCCCTACTATGTACAGACCAAAGGTAAAGTTGAACGCTTTAATGAATACCTCAAATCAAGACTATATTAATGGCTCAACCAACACCATCAGACGCTGCTATCGAATTCCCTAACCGCTCTGAGGATCAACTACAGCCTAAAAAACTGGCAAGCACTCTGGCCGCTATCTTGTTGATAGTAACTTACCAATCAACATAAGAAGCATTGCTTCATAAGGGATCTAAAATCAGATGTGTTGCAGGGCCTTGGGACGTAATAACTAGTTATTTGCTGGCTCGATGCGCAGTTGTCAGCGAGCAGCTAATATCATACGCCTGATTCAGTCAGCAAAGCTGAATGGACTGGATCCGCATGCCCATTTAAGTGATGTGCCGAAAAGGTTGCCGACACATAAAGTGACCCAGATTGAAGAATTACTTCCACACCGATGGAAACCCAACTCAAATTAAAAAATAGCTATGGGGTTTAGCGGATGCTTACAGAATAATGTTGATTTAAGCTGCTTACCATTTGCTTACTAGAATGCAAAAACAAAAAAACCACTTACGATTAATGCACGTAAGTGGTTGTTTTATATGGTAGGCCCACACAGACTTGAACTGTGGACCAACGGATTATGAGTGGAAACAACACTTTATTTTTTACTATTTAAAATCAATTAGTTGAATTAACAACAAAAATAAAACTTTAATAAAATCAAAAAGACCGCTCACACTAAAGCTAAGTGCATGAAAATTAATTGAAAGCAAAAAATTTGCCCCCATCTCCCCTTTCATCACTCATTCCTAAGTATAAGAAAAATAAGGGATGGATCTGACAAGAAAACAGCCAAAAACCGCAAATGTACCGCAACCGCAGCAAGTACCGCAAAGATAGACCGCAGAAATGTAAGATGTTTTTTATGGACCGCAAAGACCATGATAGCTTTGTAAACAAAGCAACTGACCGCAACTTCTTGAAGATCCCCCACAAAAATTTCAAGAAAAGGAAAATTCCCCTCTGCAGACCACTACTACCCCATGCTGCGTAACACAGTCCGCAATTTTGCAGATTCGAATAATTTTTCCCCCACAGTTCTTCTAGTGAGAAGAACTTACCATTTTTTCAGGTTGAGTCATAAAAGAAACCACGAAAGCTGAAAAAATGGGAATTGTGAGCACGATATGGGCGAGCAATTTATACTGCAAAAATCTCTTCTATACTGACTTTTTTGGCTTTCTTCCTGCCTGTATAGCTATCGTACCTCTCATCGCCTAACGTAAATACATCATGCTTTTCTACAAAATTAGCCTGCAAAGACTCAAGACAAATGTATTGATACCCACCTACAGCAATACCATGAAACTCAAGATAACGCTGTTTAGGCTTATTTTTGTTCTTATCCTTTAACTCAAAATAATTAGAGAAATAATTCAGAGCCTTACTTTCGGATATCTCAAACTCGTCACGAACATCATCATACTTCATCCCTTTGATCAAATTTTCCCTGATAATCGTTCGCATTGGGATGTGTGTTTTTTTCTGCACTTTATTGATCGCCTTTTGCAAAAGTGAAACTGCTTGTACCCCATTCAATCGATACTCTCCAGAAAAACACTTGTCTGCCTGACGAGTATAAAAGTCTTGAACCAAGGTTTGAATAAATACATTATCCGCATATGCCTCACCTGCAACGATGACTCGTCTCGAATCCCTAGCTTGTAAAATAGCCTTAATGTCATGCAAGTTAGAAACATGTTGAGCCAAGTAAATCGTGTCTTCTACCACAGTAACCATCTGGTCAGGATGTGTAGGAGATTCAAACAAGACCTCTGACTCCAAATAGTCTTCCGTATTGGATTTTTCCTTGATGAACTTGTCTGATATGTCTTTTAGCGTATTGATCTCAGAGTTATGGGCTGTGCTAAAGTGATTAAGAAAAAAAGATAACCCATTATCAATACTGGCATCATAAGCACTTTCATCCTTCGCTTTTTCCGCATCGCAAAAGTCCTTAATATAAGTTGGGGTTACCATATTACTGTCGACAAAAAAATTGATAAAACAATTCGGTAAAAAATCCCGAATCCGTTTTGCCAAATAATTAAAGTTGGAGTAACAGTGTGCAGCATCCATTCGATATAAAGTCGCAACCAAACTAGCAATATTCTGTTCAGGCTTCCCTTGATAGACTGTAAACAATTTACAACCGATAAAATCGTTAAAGCTCTCATTCAACCGTTTGATTTTGTCATAGATACTTTGTTTTTCTCTGTCATCTATTTCTGCAAAGAAATCTAATGAAAAATCATGCATTAAAGCTGACATTGATTTAGCAACTGTTGAAACACGTGAAATATAGTTTCGCATTCTCTTCAGATGCTTCTGATGATCTGAAACGAAATTAATCGCCTCATTCTTCATCTCAGTATGCAGTAACAACTCACAAGGTACATTCGCTGTGCGTAACCTTCCTAAAAACTGCACGAGCTCTTCAACATGCGCTTGCTTACCTACAACACAAACACTATCGATCTCAAAGTCAGGATTATTGAGATTGACTGCTTCATCCATAATTGATGTTGTAAAAACAATATCTACACCTGCAGGAATCCTCTGATTTTCAAAGATATCACTGACTTCAATGCTGTTTTTAGTCTTACTATGAACTACCAAGCATCTACAGCCGTGCTTCGTTACAAAATAGCGTTTTGCACGTTCACATTTTTCCCGTGAATTTATTCTGACCAAAATGGTTTTAGGTTTAATCGGCCCACAAAACTCTTTGTTCTGCGTCCTCATCTCGAGTACTTTCTTTTCCAGAAATGCAATATGGGTATAGTGATCCCCATGCTTTAAATACCTAACTGAAATATGGCGTTGGATAGATTCTGCATGCTCAATCTGTAATATGTGATCAAGCGGAATATTCAGAGGAGCATACAATTCCTCTGTAAAAGTAGCTGTTAGCAGTAAAATACTTAGAGTCGTCCGTTGTTGTAATGAAAAAATAATCGGATTAATGGCTTCATCACGGAAGCCACCGATTGAATATGCTTTATGACATTCATCTAGCACAACAAGGGTTTGCTCCTTCTGCTTCCTGCTCATTAATTTATTAATTTTTTCATATTTATCATATGTTGCAACGATGACACCTTTGTGGATACGAATCGACTCATCGGGATTCTGATTAGCAAAGAAAAACTGATATTGATTTTTGGCAGATGAATTGCCGTATTGGTTCTGAAGCTCTGCCACCTTGGCCTGAGTGGGTACAAGTATCAAGACAAGTTCAAACTGTTGAGGCAAATCCTCCATGGTAAATGTGGTCTTACCAACACCTGTAGGTGCAACAATCAAGGTCGTTTGGTTAGCAGGGATCTGTAACTTAAGGGATGACAAATACTGACCCTTTGGAAGTTGAAGTAGCTTTTTTTGCATGAGAAAGTCCTAGGCATATGCAAATACACATGCCTTTTTCAAAGAAGTTAATTAAAGGAAGTTAGATGGCTTGGTCTGGACGAGCACGATTGATGCGATTGGCAAGCAGCTCTGAAGCATTACGCAAAGTATCCTGCTGTAAGTGGGCATAGCGTTGCGTTGTAGTAGGTGAAGCATGACCTAACAGATGCTGTACCACGTAGATATCGCATCCATTATTGACCGCCATACTGGCAAAGTTGTGGTGTAAATCATGAATCCGAAAATTCTGAATGTCTGCTGCATTCAGGATCTTCTGGAATGTTTTACGAATGTCATTGAACGGTTGACCTGTTTCTGGATTGGCAAACACGTACTCATGCTTTCGTGACATCCCTCGAACAATTCGCTGTGCTTCCGTATTCAACTGAATGATACGAGGCTTACCCGATTTGTTTTCATTCAACTTCCATAAGTGATTACTGAGATCAAGGTCAGCCCATTTGAGATGCAGCACCTCACCCTTGCGTGCACCTGTCAGCAAAAGCATTTCCACAATCCCAATAATGATTTGATTCTCAATTCCATACGCCTTCGGATTGGCAAGAATTGGCATTAAACGTTTGAGTTCATCCTCACTCAAATAGCGTTCAATCTGGTTTTTCTCGACATACTTTTTGACACGCATCATGGGATTTTGGCCAATCAATTCACGGTCAAATGCCATCTTCAAGATTGAGCTCAAGAGTGCACGTGTCCGATTGACCGTTGCATTTATACAACCACTCTCCTTGACCTGTGCCAACGTATCCGTCAGCATTGCAGGTGAAATTTGATCAATTTTGACTGCACCTAAAGTCTCCTGAAGATGATTGGTAAATCTGGATTGATCATCTTTCCAAGACTTCTTGTTTTGCTTGGCGTGTGGAAAATAGTGCTTCTCAAAGAACTCCTTCAACGTCGGCATTGCAGCCTGTTTTTGCATCTCTGCAAAAGGATTGATGCCTTTTGCAAGTTGAGCCTGATACCGCAATGTAAGATGGATTGCATCTTCCAAAGAAATATCAGGGTACTTTCCCAATACCTTGGACTCTTTTTTTCCTTCATAACCGTATCTCAAAAGCCAAGTCAAACTTTGTCTAGATTTGACAAGCTTCAATCCCTTCGCCTCAGGTACCGAAATCTCAACTTTGGATTTGCCCTCAGGAACCTGAATTTCCTCTAGGTTCAGCAAAGCGTATTTCGGTGTCACCAACAGATTCTGTCTTATCATGTCTGCTCCATAAAATTTTGGGTGCAAAAATCCAACTCGAATGACATAGTCATTCAAAATCAGTTAGATATATGCAATGGGTTTATTTCAATAAATATAATATTTACCTAAAATTAATTTAAAATCAGGATTTAATGAATTAATACGAATTAAATAGACTAGAATCTAGCTAGCAGTACTATTATTTGAAATAGTAGATATAAATAATTTTATTGAAAATTTAAACAACTGTAGCTGCATGCTTACTACAAATTGAAGAATAACAATCTAGATCATCACCAATTAATCATCTAATGAGGCTATCTCATTTAATGTGGTAATAATAATTTCTTCATCGTCTTCTTTCGGTGTTTTAGCAGTAACCACTTCAAGAGCGTAATAGCCAATCGTTTTTCCATGCTTATCTAATGCATAAAATCCCAAATCAGAATACTTATTCTTTTCTAGTTTTATTGAAAAAACTAAAAGCACAGTCTTAATTTCTAAAGTCGAAAATATATCATGGAGATAGTCCATGCATCCTTCATTTTGCCAATCATTAATTTGATTAAAGTTTCTCCAATAACCAGACTTTTTTGAATAGTAATATCCCATATCAACATTATAAGCTTCTGAAAATATTTTCATTTCATGGGAAAAATCTTCATTAAGTTCATCTAAACTAGATTGTCCAGGATCTAACATCATTCCTCTTCGTTGAATGACTATGCCTTCCTCAGAAATAGTAAAAGTTTTATAAGCTCCAATTGGTGTTTTCTCAGGATCAGTATACCCATTACCTCCATAAATAAAGTTTTCAGGTGAACATCCATTAAAGTCTTCTAACTGTTCCCAGTCATGATCAGTAAATCTTGATTGAACGATAATTTCGTCGTTTTGCATTTTAACTTCCTCTTAAATTCAAAAAATTTAGCTGATTATCAGCTTTGAAAGATGATTACGGATGTCACAAACTCCGTTGGTTCAATCATCAAAATGTCGATGAACTCTGAACATCAAAAACATTCAAGTTCATCTAAGAAAATGGCCTCCAAATCTTCTAATTAAAGACGTTATACATCATAAAAATGGCATGAGGAAGCCCCCCACAAATCACCCTATCCGTCTACTTTCAAGCAATTTTCATCTAAGTTTCAATCGATCTAAAAAACACAACAAACAAAAACCAAAAAAAACTCCAAATCATTGTTTTTATTTAAATATATAAGCGAACTTCATTCTACAATTATGGTTTTCCTCAGGACTTCTAGGCATTTTAGGATAGATCCCATTCCTCCCTAGACCTCTTGGAGAAATCTAAATCCACCCGCCAAACAACTTTTCAATTCATATAAAATATCTATAAAAAACATCAAATTCAGCCTAAAAAAAAATATGATTGAATGGTCACAATTTAATCAAAAAACTTAGTCCTTCGGACTACTAGACCTTGCAACAGGTCATCTACCCCAAGTATCAAGTCTTGCCTTGACTAAAAAAAGCAGTAAATACCATTAAGCCCAAAAAGCTTAACGGTTCATTCTGCGGTACTGGCTACGGTCAATAGTCACTAGGAAGCAAAATCGTAGTCACGGATCGATCTGCTTCGGTAATGATCCAAATACTATCCTTGGCAAATTGATAACTCGACAGGATACGCAACTGCATCACCAAGGCTTCTTCATTGGACTCCCGATCTTCTTCACACACATCACCCCAGTCACCTGTATGGTGGCGTGCAAGCAAGGCGAGCAAGTCAATTTGTTCAGCTTCGGCAAATCGTAAGGCGTTTAATGTAGACACGACTTGGCCCAAAGCGAATAAAGGTAGCTTTGTCATAAAATAATCTCAGATCAAAATTGATAGTGGTTTCGTCACGACAGGACTGCCGTAACAGTGCTAGATCACTTGGAAGCGATGTTGCTCAAAAATGGTTTTTGGAACATAAACTAAGATGCCTTCGTTGTCGTTCAGCAAGATGTAGGCTTCGTACCAGTCCTTCTTCTTTTCCACGAATTCCACCTCCCCTGCATTGAGTTTTTCAGCAAGGCTAAACGTCAAATCTGGAAAAGGCTGAATCAGGTCTTGTTCATCCTCACAAACAACAAACCACCCATGTAGGGTGGCTTGATAGGGTTCTTCATACTGATTTTCGAGCATCTGTATGGTGTCAAGAATGGCATCAGCAATTGGCTGTTCCTGTACCTCTTGGATTTCAGCTTTGCTCTGGATGAATTTCATTGCTTTCCTCCTCCAAGCTCTTTTCCATTGGGACTTTTTCAGCAGCTTTGCTATTACGCTTTTTCGAAGGCTTGACTGCTAATGGATCTTCATCTTGAGATGGTTCTACTTCAGTTCCAGTTTTTAGATAGCTTTCTAATCCAATTGGCCATAGCTCGAAATCCTCTTTGACCTCCAATAAACGTGCGACATTTGGATGCAACTTCAATAATTGCTGATCAAATAATATAGCCGCAAGGAAGCTTGGATTATTCACTGATTTACCAATGAATAGATCCTTGAGCGCTGTTGCATGGAAAGGCTTGCCCTCTTGGTATAACTTGCCGAGCAGTTGGATGATGTCATCCACTTTGATTAGTTCAGCACTAAAGCCCCCTGAAGATTCATTCTTGCTCAGTGCAACAGCAAAAGACTGATCATCTTCATGCTGCCAGAGTTGGTAGTGCAACAGCCCTTTAGCTCGATCAGAAAGCTTATTGCAGGTAAAGGTGTGAATGAGCTTGTAGCCCACTTTGTCATGGATACTTGGTTGCATGGTTTTGATTCCTATAGACGTAAAAAATCCCGATATACTCAAGGCATATCGGGACATAGAAATTTGATGAAATGGTAAATTAAAGCATTACTTCCAAAACAGCACAAACTTTGGAGACATGACTTGATTCCACATCGTTACAGACACGAATCGCCTTGGCGACTGAACGAGTTTGATGATGCGGGATTTTCTCCAAGACATCTGAAACAGCTTCGAGTTCGGGATAATGTTTTTTCATGGTCACTCCTTTTTCTAGACCATAGAAATAATATATCCTTGATCAGCATATCTTTACATTCATATATAGTACTGAACTTTTTAGACGCCAACTTTCTAATATTTAAAAATAAGTTAGAATTCTTCATGAGATTGAGTAAGTGCTAAACAACGCCTTACTTGATATTTTCCATTATCATTCAATCTTATCTCTGCCTCAAAATCTAGACCATTTGTTAAGTAATCATAAAAATTGCTAGGAAATGCTGTTTTATGAAAAAAAGCTTCATTTGAAGTTGTACCAATAAATGCAAAACCATATCCACGCTCTGGTTTATATACTTTTATCGAACACTGCTCTACTTGTAGATTATTAATATTATCAACAAATCCATCAATAGTTTTTATTTGCAATCCTCTATCGCCTCTACCTATACTACAATAAACGTCATCACCGCTATAAATACAATCAACTTGATTAGAATCTAATCTACTAAATTTTAAAGAAAATTCATCATTAATTTCAGGTATAGAAATAACACCATAATCTTTTTCTGGATCATAATTCCTAACTCTCCCTAGTAGTCTTTTACCAATAAAATTAGAATAATTATCCTGAATAGGTTTACTACTATTTCTGTCTATACTAAAGGATATTATGTCTTTAGTTAATTCCCTTTGGCATTCAAATTGATCTTTATCCTGTATTTCTACTAAATGTTTTTTATCTTCATAAATTAAATATTCAGCAAACTTTCTACGAATATAAGATGTTTTTTCAGAGAAAAATCTATCAGACTTATAATAACTGCGAATATCAGATGCAACTTCTGGATCACTTATTGCTGTGGTTATTGCCATTTGATAAAAATAAACAGGATTTTTTGTTGATAATTCATAATGTGCTAGTCCTTTATAAGTAATTGCAAGCTTCTGTGAATCACTTAAAACACTTGTTGAAGGATCATACGGTTCAACTAACCTCAGCATAACTAATTCTTTCAAACAGAGTTCAATATCAATAGAATCAACCCCTAATGCTTCGAAATAATTAGTTAACGATTGTACAGTTAAATGACGTTCCTCAACATCTCTGCCATTAAATTTTTTAACCCTCAATAAAGCTAGTATTCTTAAATTCAGTAATGGAGAATGTGATCTGGCCGAATTAACTTTGAAGGTTGAAATTACACCAAAATCCTCTCCTGTGCTTGACTTATAGGCTTCATAATCACCTCGAAGTAAAGCATCTATAAATTTTGTGTAATTAATAGGTTCAGTCGTAACAAAACTCGTAATAAGATCTTCAATTTTCATTACAGGAGAAGTTATAATCCTTTTCGAAAGATTCATAATTGAACGAATATTATAGTTCGTAAGTTCTCCTAAGGTTTTAGCAGTAAAATTATTTTCTACAAATACATCTTCAAGTACTTTAGCAAAATTAGAAATATCATTTAATGCTATACGGATTCCCTTACTAGATAAGTATTCTCTGCGTTCACTAATATCTGCTTTAATTAATTTTTTACTCTGTACACGACAAAAATAGATAACTCATTGAAATAATGTCACAATAATTGTTTTCTAACGACGAATACTATGACACATCTCAATGAGTTATATCTTATCTTAAACAAATCTCTAAAATGGAACAAGTCACATTTAAAGTGCTTTGCGCTCATCATGCTTGTGATCATTTTAAAGCAAACATGTAATCTTTCTTCTGCATCTAAAGCCTTGCCCATCAAGTGCTTACCACAATCATTTTATCGACGTATGCAGCGCTTCTTTGCAGGTCAGTATTTTGATTATCGTCAAATTTCTCAGTTGATTTTCAATATGTTTTCATTCGACCAAGTGCAACTGACTTTAGATAGAACCAATTGGAAATGGGGAAAACGAAATATTAATATCCTGATGCTCGCAATCGTTTATCGTGGAATAGCGATACCTATCCTTTGGACATTGCTTAATAAACGTGGAAATTCAGATACGAAAGAGCGTATTGCTTTGATTCAACGCTTTATAGCCATTTTTGGTAAAGACCGTATTGTGAATGTGTTCGCAGACAGAGAGTTTATCGGTGAGCAGTGGTTTACATGGTTAATTGAACAAGACATCAACTTCTGCATTCGTGTTAAAAAAACTTCATTGTCACCAATCATTTAGGAAAGAATCATAAAATTAGTGATTTATTTCGCCATCTTAAAGTTGGTCAAATTGAATGTCGTAAACGACGGATTTTGGTTGGTCGGGTGAAACTATATATAAGTGCACTACAGTTAGAAAATGGAGAGCTTTTACTCGTCGTTTCTCCTCAGTTTAATGCCAATGCTATTCAGGATTATGCATTACGCTGGGAAATTGAAACCTTATTCAGTTGTCTCAAAGGACGCGGGTTTAATCTTGAAAATACGCGCTTGACAGACCCTAGACGAGTGAAAAAATTGATTGCGGTGTTAGCTATAAGCTTCTGTTGGTGTTACTTAACGGGTGAATGGCAACATAATCAAAAAAAAGCGATAAAAATAAAGAAGCATGGACGACTCTCAATGAGTTTATTTCGCTATGGTTTAGACTATGTTCAAATGGCGATTCAGCATTTAATTGGTTTTGGGAAAAAAGAAGAGTTTAAGGAAATTTTGGCAATTTTAAGAAAGCAGAATCCTGATAGGATAAGGGTTCTGTGAAATTTGTCGTGTACAGAGAATTTTTTATTAAGATATTCTATTCGCTTCCTAAACACTTCTCTTGGAGCTGGGGTTGGAAGAAAGAAAGATCTAGACTGATGTATTGTGAAAATATCTGTTTTTGAAAAGCTCCATGCAGACTTATCAGTAACTGGAAACATTAACATGCATAGTTTTACTTTACGTCTGTAAGCATTGCACAATTGGAATACTTGAATCTTAAATTCCAGAGTGAATTCATCTGTATTATCTACAATAATTATAGGTAATTTTCTACGATTATGAATCGAAAAATGTAGTAGTTTTTCTAAATAACCTTCCCTATTTTCTTGAACTTCTTTTTCTAAAAAGTTTGCAAATTTTTCATCGAATAAACTTCTATCATTCTCATATATTTTTTTTAAATACCCTGAAGACATTCTTCTATAATCAGAAAAATACATACCTTTTAAGTCATTATAAACTGGAAAGTTTTCTATAAAAAGTTTTTTCTCTAATGCAGATATAATATTTTCCGTCAACCAACTAATTACATTAGCTTCATCACCTGAAGCATCTAAACAATTGATATTAATAGTCAAACATTGTTCACGCGTACTTTTTGGAAGTATCTTGGAAAAGAATCTATCTATATATGTAGTTTTACCTGAACCAGTAGGACCTACAATAAAAACAGATAAATCCGAATCTGCAGGTATTTGAGCTTGTACATTATCTTGAATTAAATTACTTAATTCACTTTCTACATGACTCTGATCTTGGGGTAAATTATTTAAAACACTTTGTGTAATTTTTTCCAAAGAATAATCAGCAATTTGACTTTCATTTGACTCAACAAAACACTCCTTCATTATTTCTGAGTTTTCATCACCAATTAATTGGGTAAAAAAACCATTAAAGATTTTTTCCAAGTCAAATGAAATTGGAGATTTTTGAAGGATATTAATTTCATGTGTTTCGAGAGCAGCTATCAAAGGTAAAGTTAATTGCTCACGATTATTATGCACTTGGTCAAAAAGTGTATTGTAAGTCTTATTATTAAAATTCTCATATGAAAGAAGTTCATAAAAAACACTAAATGAATTTTCTATAGCTTCTAATGAAGGAAAAACAAATGCTTCCTTTTCTCTATATCCCCCCTTGACCCATGTCTTGAATATTATCCAAGTAATACCATCAGTTAGTACAGCAATAGGAATTCCTGCTTCACTAGCATACGCATGAGCTTGTTTAATACCTTCATTTGAGGGTTTTAAAACCGAACCTGAGATTTTTAAAGTTCGGTATTTATCTGTGACTGCAGATTCTACTCCCAAAATTCCTATACGCTTAGCTTCAACAACTAAAGACGGCTCACCATTTATTTTTAATATATAATCCGAAAACCCATTTTCATGATTATTTTCGCAAGAGAACTGGGTAAATGACCAACCTAAGCATTCATGAAAAATTCTATTAATAATTTTAACTTTTGCATCTTCTTCACTTACAATCGTCTGGATATCTTGTCTAACTTCTTTTAACAATATCTTTAATTTTTCTTCGCTAACATCAATACTTGCCATTTAGCACCTTAAAAATTTTTATATTCCACTTATTTATTGATAATAAATCATTTCTTAGATTCAGAGTCAAATGTATATACATTGGAATCTATCCAGTAAACACAGATATACTGTCAAGGGCTATTGTAAATATATGAATCCACTATCGAATACATGATCTTACTAAAAAAAACTTATTGATATAGAAAATTCCCCAAAGAAAATTCGGAAAAGCCCTAGACCTTTAGGCTAAAACAGTACGATCCCAATTCTCCAAGAATCCCCCATAGCCACAAGATCTCATTTCTCTGCTCACAGCTCATTTGATAATAATTCACTAGGGATTAATCAAATACGCTGTTCACATCGAATTGAGCATCAGTGAAATGAATTTGGTGGGTGATTTTCACATGCCTACACCTTAGACCCACGGACTATCATGCAAAATGGACCACATGCGGTCTATCAGAATCCGATGGTCCAAAACCTTTCATTCAGTAAAAAACCATATAATTCAAAGAGTTATTTGGTTCGAAACTGGTGGGCCCAGACGTTACTACACTCAATTTTAAGTATATGTTTTATATATATTTATTATTATTGAATGAAATATGATACAAACTCGGATACATAAAATATTTATGTTATTTTTTGTAATTATTTTCATTTAATTTCCCCGCAAAACCGAATTACATTTTTTCAGACTAGTTGATTAAATAACATTTACATTAATAATGATTTGGATCATTTTCTTGCCGCTATTTACATATAGAAAGATTTTTGGTGGTGTTTCAAAAAGTATGCTGAAAAAAACAGGTTGGCTTTTGATAAAATAGTGAAATGCAAATAACACTAGAAATCAAATGTCCAACCTGTCTAAGCGACAGTATAAAGAAAAATGGCTTCAAACTATATGGTAAGCAAAACTATCAATGCAAAAACTGCAAGCGTCAGTTTATTGGTGATCATGCTCTTAGTTACCGAGGTTGTCATTCTGGTATAACAAATAAAACTCTGTACACGACAAATTTCACAGAACCCTTATCCTATCAGGATTCTGCTTTCTTAAAATTGCCAAAATTTCCTTAAACTCTTCTTTTTTCCCAAAACCAATTAAACGCTGAATCGCCATTTGAACATAGTCTAAACCATAGCGAAATAAACTCATTGAGAGTCGTCCATGCTTCTTTATTTTTATCGCTTTTTTTTGATTATGTTGCCATTCACCCGTTAAGTAACACCAACAGAAGCTTATAGCTAACACCGCAATCAATTTTTTCACTCGTCTAGGGTCTGTCAAGCGCGTATTTTCAAGATTAAACCCGCGTCCTTTGAGACAACTGAATAAGGTTTCAATTTCCCAGCGTAATGCATAATCCTGAATAGCATTGGCATTAAACTGAGGAGAAACGACGAGTAAAAGCTCTCCATTTTCTAACTGTAGTGCACTTATATATAGTTTCACCCGACCAACCAAAATCCGTCGTTTACGACATTCAATTTGACCAACTTTAAGATGGCGAAATAAATCACTAATTTTATGATTCTTTCCTAAATGATTGGTGACAATGAAGTTTTTTTAACACGAATGCAGAAGTTGATGTCTTGTTCAATTAACCATGTAAACCACTGCTCACCGATAAACTCTCTGTCTGCGAACACATTCACAATACGGTCTTTACCAAAAATGGCTATAAAGCGTTGAATCAAAGCAATACGCTCTTTCGTATCTGAATTTCCACGTTTATTAAGCAATGTCCAAAGGATAGGTATCGCTATTCCACGATAAACGATTGCGAGCATCAGGATATTAATATTTCGTTTTCCCCATTTCCAATTGGTTCTATCTAAAGTCAGTTGCACTTGGTCGAATGAAAACATATTGAAAATCAACTGAGAAATTTGACGATAATCAAAATACTGACCTGCAAAGAAGCGCTGCATACGTCGATAAAATGATTGTGGTAAACACTTGATGGGCAAGGCTTTAGATGCAGAAGAAAGATTACATGTTTGCTTTAAAATAATCACAAGCATGATGAGCGCAAAGCACTTTAAATGTGACTTGTTCCATTTTAGAGATTTGTTTAAGATAAGATATAACTCATTGAGATGTGTCATAGTATTCGTCGTTAGAAAACAATTATTGTGACATTATTTCAATGAGTTATCTATTTTTGTCGTGTACAGAGATTATTATAGAAGCCCCCATGAATAAATCGCTCATCATTTTCGGCATCGTCAACATAACCTCGGACAGTTTCTCCGATGGAGGCCGGTATCTGGCGCCAGACGCAGCCATTGCGCAGGCGCGTAAGCTGATGGCCGAGGGGGCAGATGTGATCGACCTCGGTCCGGCATCCAGCAATCCCGACGCCGCGCCTGTTTCGTCCGACACAGAAATCGCGCGTATCGCGCCGGTGCTGGACGCGCTCAAGGCAGATGGCATTCCCGTCTCGCTCGACAGTTATCAACCCGCGACGCAAGCCTATGCCTTGTCGCGTGGTGTGGCCTATCTCAATGATATTCGCGGTTTTCCAGACGCTGCGTTCTATCCGCAATTGGCGAAATCATCTGCCAAACTCGTCGTTATGCATTCGGTGCAAGACGGGCAGGCAGATCGGCGCGAGGCACCCGCTGGCGACATCATGGATCACATTGCGGCGTTCTTTGACGCGCGCATCGCGGCGCTGACGGGTGCCGGTATCAAACGCAACCGCCTTGTCCTTGATCCCGGCATGGGGTTTTTTCTGGGGGCTGCTCCCGAAACCTCGCTCTCGGTGCTGGCGCGGTTCGATGAATTGCGGCTGCGCTTCGATTTGCCGGTGCTTCTGTCTGTTTCGCGCAAATCCTTTCTGCGCGCGCTCACAGGCCGTGGTCCGGGGGATGTCGGGGCCGCGACACTCGCTGCAGAGCTTGCCGCCGCCGCAGGTGGAGCTGACTTCATCCGCACACACGAGCCGCGCCCCTTGCGCGACGGGCTGGCGGTATTGGCGGCGCTGAAAGAAACCGCAAGAATTCGTTAACTGCACATTCGGGATATTTCTCTATATTCGCGGTTCAGCAGGCATGTCCCCTTTGAGGGCGACCCGACGACAGGATAATCGACCTTATGGTGCGCAAATATTTCGGCACAGACGGTATTCGTGGCAAAGCCAACGAAGGCGCGATGACGGCGGAAACCGCCTTGCGCGTCGGCATGGCGGCTGGCCGTGTCTTTCGTCGCGGTGACCACCGCCATCGTGTCGTGATCGGCAAGGATACGCGCCTGTCGGGCTATATGCTTGAACCCGCGCTCACAGCCGGTTTCACCTCGATGGGCATGGACGTATTCCTTTTTGGCCCGCTGCCGACAACGTATAGGAAGAATAAACGCCCTTTTCACCCAAGTCCAACAGCTTTGGACCGCAGTTGACTCTTTCGACACCCCTGCGATGCAACCCAATCCGGCTGACGGGGAGCCAGCAACGCTGAAAATTTACCCTCCTCTTTCCCACTAGCGGCTCCTTTTCCGACAACCAGCACGGCGGATCCCTGCCGCGGCGCTGTGAACGCAGCATTTTGATTGGTATCGTTGGCCTTCAGGCTCGTCAGTCAAACAGACCCAGGAGCAGCTCAGCCGGTGGCGCCCGGCTTTCGGGTAACGCCCTGGTCCCGCTGGTTTCGGCTTTGTGCTTCAGGTGATCAAGGATCTGCTTGATCACTATAGGGTCTTCAATGCAGGCGATGACTTTCATGGCGCCGCCGCAGCCGCTGCAGGTCTCGATGTCGATATTGAAAACACGCTTGAGCCGTTGCGCCCATGTCATCGACGCTCGCCGTTGTGCTGGTGTTGCCGGTTCATCAGCCACCCTGACCTTGTTGCCCCTGCCCCGTTTTGCCGGCGTGACCAACGCCCGGTGCCGACTGTTGGGTGCGAACACCCCGTGGAAGCGGGTTAGGTTGACTCTGGGCTTCGGTACCAGGGCGGCCAGCCTTGCAATGAAATCCAATGGTTCGAAAATGACGTGCGTGGTGCCGTCCCGGTACGGCGTCTTGAGCTGGTAGCGCACGTTGCCGCCTCGTGTTAACGACAGCCGCTTCTCGGATACCGCCGGGCGGCTGATGTACCGGCACAGCCGTTCGAGCTTCTTGCGTTCATCGGCCCTGGCCGCCACGCCGGCGTGCAGGCTGGACCCGGCTACCTTGCCAATCCCGTCACCGAACGGATCACCACTGGTCGGCAGAGTTTGCAAAGTGAACACCTTTCGCCCCGCCTGTGAACCGACAGCGATACGGTAAGTGATCGAGTGCCCCAGCAGGGGTGTCATCGGGTCGTCATCCACCGCATCCGAGGCCAGATAGCTGTTTTCGACATCCCGTTCCAGCAGGCCTTGCCGTTCCAGATAGCGACCCACCCGGTGGGCGATGGTGTGCGTCAGCTGGGTGAGCTCTGGGCTGGTCGGCGCCTTGACCCAGCGGAAACGCGCTGAGCCGTGGGATTGCTCGACATACACACCGTCGAGAAACAGCATGTGGAAGTGAACATTCAGATTGAGCGCCGATCCAAAACGCTGGATCAGGGTGACCGCGCCCGTCTTGGCCACTTGGTGGGTATGGCCCGCTTTCTTGACCAGGTGCGTGGCAATGACGCGGTAAACGATGCCCAGCACCCACCCCATGATCTCGGGCCGGCTGGCAAACAGGAAACGCAGCTGAAACGGGAAGCTCAACACCCACTGACGCATGGGTTGTTCAGGCAGTACTTCATCAACCAGCAAGGCGGCACTTTCGGCCATCCGCCGCGCCCCACAGCTCGGGCAGAAACCGCGACGCTTACAGCTGAAAGCGACCAGGTGCTCGGCGTGGCAAGACTCGCAGCGAACCCGTAGAAAGCCATGCTCCAGCCGCCCGCATTGGAGAAATTCTTCAAATTCCCGTTGCACATAGCCCGGCAATTCCTTTCCCTGCTCTGCCATAAGCGCAGCGAATGCCGGGTAATACTCGTCAACGATCTGATAGAGAAGGGTTTGCTCGGGTCGGTGGCTCTGGTAACGACCAGTATCCCGATCCCGGCTGGCCGTCCTGGCCGCCACATGAGGCATGTTCCGCGTCCTTGCAATACTGTGTTTACATACAGTCTATCGCTTAGCGGAAAGTTCTTTTACCCTCAGCCGAAATGCCTGCCGTTGCTAGACATTGCCAGCCAGTGCCCGTCACTCCCACTCGATTGTAAACAAGCACACAAAACCCTTTAGTGACAACAATTTGCAAGAACTATCAGGCTCAGTGCCATGAAAAATACCATGACCAGATCATGAGGTTGAACACGGCTTGCGCCGGCAGCGTTCACGCTCCTGGTCGGCGATCTCGCCCGGCTGCAATGCTAGCTCAGCATCGGTCATGCGCTCCAGCACGTCGCGTAGGCGGATGGTGCAAGGAATGGGCGGCAGCTCGAACTCATAGCCGCCGGCGATCATTTCGGCCGCAATCTCCTCGGTGATGAAAAACGGCTCGTCGTCTTGGTTCGGCTTCTTCATGCCCTTTCCTCCTGGCGCTCATCCTGGCCGACAGCGGCCAGGGCATCGGCTTCCGTCAATGCGTCCTCCACGAACGCGCCGTGCTGCTTCGCTTCGGCCTGGCTGACCTCGGCCCATATCCGTTTCACCTGGGCCGCACTGTACCCGGCCAGCTCGGCGGTCTTGTTGATGCTGTAGCCGGACTTGCGCAGCGCGACAACTTGGGCGCGGCGCTTCGGATCAGCACGGCGGCCCTTGTACCGCCCGGCCTGGCGGGCCAACTCAATGCCTTGGCGCTGGCGTTCGCGCCTGTCCTCGTAGTCGTCGCGGGCCATCTGCAAGGCCAGGCGAAAAAGCATGATCTGCACGGCTTCCAGCACGATCTTGGCGACGCCCTGGGCCTCGGCCGCCAGGTCGGATAGATCGACCACGCCAGGGACGGCCAGGCGTGCGCCTTTGGCCTGTATCGAGGCCACCAGGCGCTCGGCCTCGGGCAAAGGTAGGCGGCTGATGCGGTCGATCTTCTCGGCAATGACCACCTCGCCGGGCTGTAGGTCGCCGATCATGCGCAGCAGCTCAGGCCGGTCGGCGCGTGCGCCGGATGCCTTCTCACGGTAGATGCCGGCGACGTAGTAGCCGGCGGCCTTCGCGGCCGTAGTGATCGCCTCTTGGCGTTCCAAGTCCTGCGCATACTTGCGGGCTCCTTTGGGCATACTCAAATGCACCCATCTTAAACTGGCAGCTAATGTACAAAAGTTGATAGAAGCACACAAGTTCAATTTTGCACTTCTGCCCCACTATTGCAAAACTGCTTGTTAGTAGCCGTTTTTTCTTACTGTTTATAGATTCAATAATTTTTGAAACGAAAAATTGGGACTAAACATTTCGGTTTCGTTTTCTGTCGATTCGTCCTGCGTATCTTTTGCATAAACAAACATTTGTTGTTCGTAGTTTTCGATG
This sequence comes from Acinetobacter sp. SH20PTE14, assembly GCF_021391555.1. Lineage (NCBI taxonomy): Bacteria > Pseudomonadati > Pseudomonadota > Gammaproteobacteria > Moraxellales > Moraxellaceae > Acinetobacter > Acinetobacter sp. SH20PTE14. The sequence goes on from NZ_CP090068.1 coordinate 159,767, forward strand.
GCATTTTCAATACTTGTAAATTCTCCGTTTGTAAGGTTTTCAGACAATATCAAAGCATCCAATAATCCCGTATTTACACCCTGTCCTGCAAAAGGCGACATCAAATGAGCAGCATCGCCAATCATTGTTATGGGTAATGGACGGTTACTTTTCCAATCATTGTTCAAAGGAAATTTCCTTGTGGGCAAGCATTGAAATGTTGATACCGAACGTATTAATTGTTTGTAAACTTCACTCCATTTGGAAAATCTTTTCAATAAAAAATCGGCAACGCTGTTTCTGTCCTGAAAATCTAAGGGAATTTTATTTTTCCATTCATCGGGCGTTTTAAAACTAATTCCTAAATACAATGCACCATTATTATTGGGATTGGCAAACAATAAAATGCCCTGATGTCCCGCCATTAATCGGTTGCCGTTGCATAGCTGAAAAAATCCGGGACAGTTTATTTCCGGTTGAAGAATATCAGCTTGGATGTTGAAAGTACCGGTTTCTTCAACTTGCGTGTCGGTAACAAAGCTCCTTATTTTCGACATTCCACCATTGGCAAGAATAACCAAATCTGCTGTTTCACTCGGTTTATTCTCAAAAGTTAGTGTCCACTTCTTCTTACCAGGTTCAAGCATAACAAGTTTTCTATCCCAAATAACCGTGTCGTTTTCTAAACTATTCAACAAGATAGCCCTTAAGTCATTTCTGTTTATTTCAGGATTGTCAAATCGATTTTCGGGCTTTACATTTTTTGTGGATAAAATATTGCCTTTTTCATCAGCAATATTTACACCCATTGGTAAGGCTAAGTCATAATAAGTTTGTAACAATCCCGCTTTTTTCATTGCTTCCTGACCTGAACCTTTGTGTAGGTCAAGGGTTCCACCAAAAATTCTTGCCTCTCGGTCGTTGTCTCTTTCGTAAACTGAAACGTCTATGCCGTTTTGCTGTAATAATTTTGCCATAGTCAGTCCAACGGGTCCACCACCAATTATTGCAACGTTCTTATCACTAAGTAAATTCATTTGTTTGTCCGTATCTATTCGCATTGTCATTCAAAAATGGCACATAACAAGTGGCTATACGCCAAATGGCGTATATATCCACTATATCTTATTTTGCTAAACCTTTCATTATCAGTGACAAATCCGTTTTCAACCGTTTACCGTTCGTTTCTACTCTCTCAAAAGGATTTATATTCATAGTGCTTTTTGTTAAGTTTTGCTCAAATATACAAATCCTTTCTATATATCTAACAAATCCATCGGACTTTTTAATTGTTCCATTCCCTTGGTGGTAATATGTGTATAAACCTCAGTTGTTTTACTGCTTGAATGACCTAACAACGATTGAATATAACGTAAACTCGTACCATTCTCAAGCAAATGCGTTGCAAAGCTATGTCGTAAGGTATGTACAGTAACTTCCTTTTGAATCTTTGCTTTTAAAACAGCTGCTTTAAAAATGTTTTGAATACTTCGGCTTGAGTATGCGCCACCTTTTTGACCTTCAAATAAATAATCTTTTGGTTTATATTCCATAAAGTATGTTCTTAAAATAATTAATGTTTTCTCAGATAAAATGGTATAACGATCTCTTTTTCCTTTTGACTGTTCTATACGAATTTGCATGCGCTTGGAGTCAATGTCTTTTATTTTCAGGTTTATACATTCAGAAATGCGCAAACCTGCCGAATAAATAGTCATCAGAATAGCCTTGTGTTTCACGTTTTCAATAGCGCGTAGTACCCGAATGGTTTCTTCTTCACTCATCACAACAGGAAGTGTTTTTTCTTTTTTTGGTCTTTCGATGAAATATGTTTTCCGTTGTCCACCCAAAACACGTTCGTAATAAAACTTAATCGCATTGATTGCCTGGTTTTGATAAGATATTGAAACTTTTCGCTCCATAACCAAATGTCGGAGAAATGATTGTATATGTCCTTCATTCAATCGATCGACGTATAGGAAGAATAAACGCCCTTTTCACCCAAGTCCAACAGCTTTGGACCGCAGTTGACTCTTTCGACACCCCTGCGATGCAACCCAATCCGGCTGACGGGGAGCCAGCAACGCTGAAAATTTACCCTCCTCTTTCCCACTAGCGGCTCCTTTTCCGACAACCAGCACGGCGGATCCCTGCCGCGGCGCTGTGAACGCAGCATTTTGATTGGTATCGTTGGCCTTCAGGCTCGTCAGTCAAACAGACCCAGGAGCAGCTCAGCCGGTGGCGCCCGGCTTTCGGGTAACGCCCTGGTCCCGCTGGTTTCGGCTTTGTGCTTCAGGTGATCAAGGATCTGCTTGATCACTATAGGGTCTTCAATGCAGGCGATGACTTTCATGGCGCCGCCGCAGCCGCTGCAGGTCTCGATGTCGATATTGAAAACACGCTTGAGCCGTTGCGCCCATGTCATCGACGCTCGCCGTTGTGCTGGTGTTGCCGGTTCATCAGCCACCCTGACCTTGTTGCCCCTGCCCCGTTTTGCCGGCGTGACCAACGCCCGGTGCCGACTGTTGGGTGCGAACACCCCGTGGAAGCGGGTTAGGTTGACTCTGGGCTTCGGTACCAGGGCGGCCAGCCTTGCAATGAAATCCAATGGTTCGAAAATGACGTGCGTGGTGCCGTCCCGGTACGGCGTCTTGAGCTGGTAGCGCACGTTGCCGCCTCGTGTTAACGACAGCCGCTTCTCGGATACCGCCGGGCGGCTGATGTACCGGCACAGCCGTTCGAGCTTCTTGCGTTCATCGGCCCTGGCCGCCACGCCGGCGTGCAGGCTGGACCCGGCTACCTTGCCAATCCCGTCACCGAACGGATCACCACTGGTCGGCAGAGTTTGCAAAGTGAACACCTTTCGCCCCGCCTGTGAACCGACAGCGATACGGTAAGTGATCGAGTGCCCCAGCAGGGGTGTCATCGGGTCGTCATCCACCGCATCCGAGGCCAGATAGCTGTTTTCGACATCCCGTTCCAGCAGGCCTTGCCGTTCCAGATAGCGACCCACCCGGTGGGCGATGGTGTGCGTCAGCTGGGTGAGCTCTGGGCTGGTCGGCGCCTTGACCCAGCGGAAACGCGCTGAGCCGTGGGATTGCTCGACATACACACCGTCGAGAAACAGCATGTGGAAGTGAACATTCAGATTGAGCGCCGATCCAAAACGCTGGATCAGGGTGACCGCGCCCGTCTTGGCCACTTGGTGGGTATGGCCCGCTTTCTTGACCAGGTGCGTGGCAATGACGCGGTAAACGATGCCCAGCACCCACCCCATGATCTCGGGCCGGCTGGCAAACAGGAAACGCAGCTGAAACGGGAAGCTCAACACCCACTGACGCATGGGTTGTTCAGGCAGTACTTCATCAACCAGCAAGGCGGCACTTTCGGCCATCCGCCGCGCCCCACAGCTCGGGCAGAAACCGCGACGCTTACAGCTGAAAGCGACCAGGTGCTCGGCGTGGCAAGACTCGCAGCGAACCCGTAGAAAGCCATGCTCCAGCCGCCCGCATTGGAGAAATTCTTCAAATTCCCGTTGCACATAGCCCGGCAATTCCTTTCCCTGCTCTGCCATAAGCGCAGCGAATGCCGGGTAATACTCGTCAACGATCTGATAGAGAAGGGTTTGCTCGGGTCGGTGGCTCTGGTAACGACCAGTATCCCGATCCCGGCTGGCCGTCCTGGCCGCCACATGAGGCATGTTCCGCGTCCTTGCAATACTGTGTTTACATACAGTCTATCGCTTAGCGGAAAGTTCTTTTACCCTCAGCCGAAATGCCTGCCGTTGCTAGACATTGCCAGCCAGTGCCCGTCACTCCGCGGTCTTCACTGCGTGATCGAGTTGATCGACACCCGCCGTGACACGCTCCATGAAGTGCCTGCCTGCGTCTGTTAGCCGAACGCCCCGCGCATGGCGCTCAAATAGCAGGACACCAAGGTTATCCTCCAGCGCTTTCACACGCGCGCTGACGCTCGACTGGCTGATACCAAGTGCCTTGGCCGCATGCCGAAAATTCAGATGCTCGGCGACGGCGATGAACTGAACAAGGGAAATGAGCGGTATCCTGCCAGACAGGATACCGACATTCACGAGGTTTCGATGGTTAGTGCGCCGCATCGGAGCGGGCCTGCTACCAGTCGTCGGTTAGACGACTGGCGACTTCTCGGTGGCAGCCCCACGGAGCCGAAGGAGCACCAGCCCCAACGAAACCAGTACCGCCATCGCCGTGGCGTAACAGATCACGGGCCACGCTGTGTCACCGTTTAAAAGTGCCACCGCCAATGTCCCGACAATGCTGACTATCAGGCTTTGAACGCAGAAGTAGAACGCGACCGCTGATCCCGCGATGTCGTCGAACTCTGCCAAAGCGCCGTTCGCGGTAACGGACACCGTGAAGACAATACCGACCGCGACAACCCACATCGGTAGGATGAAGGTGAGGAATGACGGCGAGCCGTAAAGTTCGCCGATCCCCAACAGGACCGCTCCGCAAACAAGCAACGCCATCCCACGCGCCACGCATCCTGCGATGCCCCATCTGGCGACAAAGGACTTCGCGAAACGGGTTGTCACGATCATTACAAGCGCGACAGTGGCGAAGGCAAAGCTGAATCCGATCTCGGAATATTCCGCTTGGCCTATGAGCACACGGGGAGCCGTCGAGAAGAAGACGAAGAAGGTGCCCATACCGGCGCTAAAGCCGACAGTGTAAACCCAAAAAGCCGGACTCGCGAAGATCGGCAAGACAGATCGGCGCGTCTTGACTTGATCCAGAGGGCGGGTTTCGTGCCACCTGAAACCCGCATTTAGGAGTGCGAGCATCGCCAGTATAGCCAAAGTAATGAATATCGCCTGCCATCCCAAGAACTCGCCGATCAATGCTCCGGCGATAGGGCCGAGCGCAGGCACGAACGCCAGCATCGAACTGAAAAGGCCGTAGATGACGACACCCTCAGGACGGTTGGCATAAACGTCGCGAACCGTCGCGAACGTCGCCACCAGCATGGCCGACGCGCCCACTGCTTGAAGTAGACGGAAAGCGACAAAGGCCGGTGCAGTTGAAGACCAAGCTGCTCCCAGAGACGCAATGACGAAAGCCGTTGCGCCCGCAAGTAGAATTGGCCGTCGCCCGATTCTGTCTGAGAGCGGACCAAAAATCACCTGGCCCACGCCGAGCATCACCATATAGAGGCTCAACGTGAGTTGGATCATAGCGGGCGTCGTGTTCAGGATGCCGGGCATCGCTGGAACGACAGGGAGATAAATATCCATCGCCAGTGAAGCGAGGATGTCGAAAGGAGCCATCAGCAGCAGTGCTGCCGGCAGCGTATAGGCCCACGCGGGGCGTGTGGTGGTCATGACGAATCAACCCTCGATTAAGGAATACCGGGCGACGTCTGCTCGTCAGCAATCAGATGAGACTAGCCTTACAGAGCGCCGCAACAACAATACTGGTTGTTGCGGCTTACTTGTCTGCTGACTTGGAATTTCCCATCTGATTACTCCACGCTTACGAATATGAATTGCTACATTTTATCCGATTATCTTTTGCTTCGCAATGCGGCATGGGCGCACTCAGCGTTCCAGCCCCCTCTGCCGCCCTAACTGCCACGACACCGACCCGCCCTGCACGATGCCCATAACCTCGCGGCCGAGTTGGCGGTCGATGATCGGCCGCCACGGGACAAGGGTGAACTCATGGGATTTCTCGACCACGGCGAACTTGCCGCTCGATAGATGCACGGTTCCGGTAAACTTGCCGCTGACGCTCTCGCCGTCCGTGGCGGCGCGGAACGGCAGGCCCTTACTCAAAGCCATATCCGATCCGACGCCGGCTACCTCGCGCTCCCGCAGGATGGCGAGAAGGTTGCGCCGGTAGAAGACGCGGCTGTCCCGGCTGCGGGTGGCGTCGCCCTGTTCGATATGGTGCTCGCGGCGCTGGTCCATGGCTTCGCGGACTTGTTGCCCGAAGCCGGTTGGCGCAAGGTCGGCCGTCTCGCCGTGGATCAGCCGCCGGTCCAGCCAGGTCGCGCCGTCCGATCCGATCTGTTTGTTCAGATCGACCGGGGAAAGGACGCGAACGCTGGCCTGACTGTCTCGGCCGGCGTCATGGGCGGCGGCACGGCTGACCAGATCATCGGGGATGCGCCATTGGTCGGCGTCGATCCGCTCGACGATACCGGCCCGGCGTAGCGCCTCCAGCCGGCGCACATGGGCATCGACATAGCCCTCATAGTCGCCGCCTGGAACGCGGCACGTATAGGAAGAATAAACGCCCTTTTCACCCAAGTCCAACAGCTTTGGACCGCAGTTGACTCTTTCGACACCCCTGCGATGCAACCCAATCCGGCTGACGGGGAGCCAGCAACGCTGAAAATTTACCCTCCTCTTTCCCACTAGCGGCTCCTTTTCCGACAACCAGCACGGCGGATCCCTGCCGCGGCGCTGTGAACGCAGCATTTTGATTGGTATCGTTGGCCTTCAGGCTCGTCAGTCAAACAGACCCAGGAGCAGCCTTTTTCTTTTGCAATTACTTCCGATCTGATTGCATTAAGCATATCTACAATTTGAATTGCTTTAGGGTCAATTTGATATTCCCTAGAGCTTTTCCCATTAATCCAAAGTTGAGCATCACGGCTATTGTACTTAGTTTCTTCCGTGTGGACTACCTTGTAAAATTCAATTATTTGCTCTGGGCTATATAAACCATTTCTGAAGCATTCAATTTTGAATTGAGCATTATTCATTTTTTCAGTTCCTTAATATTCATTATATGATACGCAATGAACCGCATTTTTTTGAAGCATTAGAAATCTAAACATCAAAAAAATGCGGGTGACTATTACCCCTATTTATTTTCAAATAAGAGCCTTAAATATAATTGCCAATCTTTATATATTAATTTTGAATGCTTCATATTTTCCTCTGTAGTGAATTGACCCCCTTCAGGGGGTCAACTGTTTTATGCGTATGATGATGTATAGCAGCGTTTATAAACTTTTGTACCTGTCGGCAATAATTCAAAATCTAATACTGTTGCATTTGCAGACTGATGAATCACGATATAGTTATCCATGATCTTTTTTTTCATTGGCTCTTTGCTGGTAAATTCATTCGGTAAAGGCACAACATAACCTTGCATTGAACCTGTTGCATCATAAGCCTGTTTAAGTTCACGGATGACACAATATGCCCGGCTTTTCTCAATAACTTGATAGAAGTCTACATTTGTTTGCTCATATCCCCATGAGGTATATAAGATCGTCCCGATCTCTAACTGATCACGGAATTTTTTAATTCGGGCTTTTTGTTCTTCCTTGTTCTTGATGGCGTTTTGATGGCTCAAGTTGTCTGATTGAATATTTTGAGAAACAGCTTCTTTCATACGTTCAACTGTTTTAAATCTAGTGTAGATAAAAGGGGGTCGTTTGCGGGAGAGGGCGAAATCCTACGCTAAGGCTTTGGCCAACGATATTCTCCGGTAAGATTGATGTGTTCCCAGGGGATAGGAGAAGTCGCTTGATATCTAGTATGACGTCTGTCGCACCTGCTTGATCGCGGCCGCGATAGCTAGATCGCGTTGCTCCTCTTCTCCATCCGCGTTCCAAGCTGCGGAAAGGCACCCATAAGCGTACGCCTGGTCGAGCAGGCGACGCGGATCGACGTCCAGCGCACGAGAGAATGCGTCCGCCATCTGTGCAATGCGTCTAGGATCGAGACAAAGGTCGTCTCTGTCAGCCGGATCGTAGAACATATTGGCGGCGCCAAAGCCCACTTCACCGACCAGACCGACGGGATCTATCACCAGCCAGCCGCGACTGGAGAACATGATGTTTTCATGATGCAGATCGCCATGTAGCCCACGCAGTTCCGAGGCATTGCTCATCATTTGATCGGCTATAATCGCCGCGTGGACGTAGTCAGTTTGACAACCTGCGTTTTGATCATCGCGCGCCCGCTGAAACAAAGCTGCAAAGCGATCCCGGATCGGGAGAAGGGCAGAAGGCAGGGGTTCCTCAGATGCGGCATACAGCTTCGCCATTAGTTCCGCTGCAATTTCGGTCGCCTGGTAGTCGCCGTGCTCGGCAACGATGTGAGAGAGCATTCGCTCCCCGGCATATTCGAGCAACATCAGATTGTTCTCACGACCGAGCAACCGGACTGCTCCCCTCCCATTGCGCCATACCAGATAGTCGGCCCCGCGCAGTTCATCAGCAATGTCTTCTATAGGTTTCAATCCCTTGACGATTGCAGGAGTCCCGTCTGGCAATGAAACTTTCCAAACGAGGCTGGAAAAGGTGTCCGCAATGAGAACAGGTTGCGAAACGTGCCAATGAGCAGGAAAAACAGGCGGCATGAACATCAACCCCAAGTCAGAGGGTCCAATCGCAGATAGAAGGCAAGGCGTTCGCGGTCGGGGGCTTCGATCCCCAATACATTGAATAGGACAGCGAAGGCGCGCTCTGCTTCATCTGGCGCTGCCCAGTTCTCTTCGGCGTTAGCAATCATGAGTGCCAAATCGGCATAGCGATCTGCTGTTCCGAGCCGCCCAAGGTCGATCAGACCCGTGCATTGAAGAGTTTTAGGGTCCACCATGAAGTTCGGCATGCAGGGATCACCATGGCAAACAACCATATCGGTGCGCTCTTGGTCGAGCCGCACCGGTAGCTCTCGTTCGACACGAGCCAAAAGATCGAGCTGCGGCGTACTCTTGTCCTCGTCCGGTAAGAAGTCGGGATTGACGGCATTGCGGGACACCACATCAACGGCGCGTCCGAACATTCGCGACAGCCTGCGCTCAAACGGACATTGATCAACCGATAGGCTGTGAACAGCGCCAAGTTGCTGCCCCATTGACGGCCACGCTTTGAGCAAATCCGCTCCAGACAGATCAGCCGCCGGTACTCCCGGAATTGCCGTTATCACCAAGCATGCACCCTCCTGTTCCTCCTGCCAGTTGATCACCTCGGGGCAAGCCACACCTCGACCTTTGAGCCAAATGAGGCGGTCACGCTCTCCAGCGAGCTCACCGCGGCGGGAAGCAGGTGCGATTTTCGCGAAGGCATGCCCGTCACCACGTCGAAAAACAAAATCACCAGATTCTCCGCCTCTGACAGGCAACCAGTCAGAATGCGATTCACCAAAAAAAATATTAGTTCGATTCAATGGAGGTTCCTTCAGTTTTCTGATGAAGCGCTCTGTACACGACAAAAATAGATAACTCATTGAAATAATGTCACAATAATTGTTTTCTAACGACGAATACTATGACACATCTCAATGAGTTATATCTTATCTTAAACAAATCTCTAAAATGGAACAAGTCACATTTAAAGTGCTTTGCGCTCATCATGCTTGTGATTATTTTAAAGCAAACATGTAATCTTTCTTCTGCATCTAAAGCCTTGCCCATCAAGTGTTTACCACAATCATTTTATCGACGTATGCAGCGCTTCTTTGCAGGTCAGTATTTTGATTATCGTCAAATTTCTCAGTTGATTTTCAATATGTTTTCATTCGACCAAGTGCAACTGACTTTAGATAGAACCAATTGGAAATGGGGAAAACGAAATATTAATATCCTGATGCTCGCAATCGTTTATCGTGGAATAGCGATACCTATCCTTTGGACATTGCTTAATAAACGTGGAAATTCAGATACGAAAGAGCGTATTGCTTTGATTCAACGCTTTATAGCCATTTTTGGTAAAGACCGTATTGTGAATGTGTTCGCAGACAGAGAGTTTATCGGTGAGCAGTGGTTTACATGGTTAATTGAACAAGACATCAACTTCTGCATTCGTGTTAAAAAAACTTCATTGTCACCAATCATTTAGGAAAGAATCATAAAATTAGTGATTTATTTCGCCATCTTAAAGTTGGTCAAATTGAATGTCGTAAACGACGGATTTTGGTTGGTCGGGTGAAACTATATATAAGTGCACTACAGTTAGAAAATGGAGAGCTTTTACTCGTCGTTTCTCCTCAGTTTAATGCCAATGCTATTCAGGATTATGCATTACGCTGGGAAATTGAAACCTTATTCAGTTGTCTCAAAGGACGCGGGTTTAATCTTGAAAATACGCGCTTGACAGACCCTAGACGAGTGAAAAAATTGATTGCGGTGTTAGCTATAAGCTTCTGTTGGTGTTACTTAACGGGTGAATGGCAACATAATCAAAAAAAAGCGATAAAAATAAAGAAGCATGGACGACTCTCAATGAGTTTATTTCGCTATGGTTTAGACTATGTTCAAATGGCGATTCAGCGTTTAATTGGTTTTGGGAAAAAAGAAGAGTTTAAGGAAATTTTGGCAATTTTAAGAAAGCAGAATCCTGATAGGATAAGGGTTCTGTGAAATTTGTCGTGTACAGAGCAAATAAAATACGTCACCTGATAGTTAGAGGGAGTGGCGTAAGAGATATTGCAGAAACCGAGCGTATAAGCATAGGTAAGGTTTTACGAACATTAAGTAAATCCACTTATCAAATTTGTCCTAAGCAAAGTTATTATGAATCTCTTGAGGTTGATGAGTTTTGGACTTTTATAGGAAATAAAAAGAATAAACAATGGCTTATTTATGCATACCATAGAGAAACAGGTGAAATTGTTGCTTATGTTTGGGGTAAACGAGATCTAGCGACAGTACAACGACTGAAGGCAAAGTTAAAGCAGTTAGGTGTTCACTACACCCGAATTTCAAGTGATCACTGGGATAGTTTTGTGACTGCCTTTAAAAACTGTAAGCAAAGTATTGGTAAGTTTTTTACAGTAGGTATTGAAGGAAATAATTGCAAAATAAGGCATCGAATTAGACGTAGCTTTAGGAGAAGTTGTAGTTTTTCGAAAAAGCTTGAAAACCACTTAAAGCCTTCGACTTAACCTTTTTCTATATCAATAATGGCTTCATTTAATCTCAGCATACTTTTTGAAACACCACCAGATTTTTTAGTTTTCTGATTTACGTAATTGCTTAAAATCCTAACTGACAAAACTGACAAAACTATGTTCTGTCAGTTTTGTCAGTGTGGTTTTAGATCATTTCGTAAATTTTTGGATTTATCCAATAACGTTTTGTCGGTCTCCCACCTTTAACGGTCGCTTCAACCTCTTCAACGTGTACCCAACATGCTTCATTTAAGATATCCAGTGCTTCATATATATGTTGTATGTCTGTTAATGATTTCCAATTTTTGCGAAATACTTCTCGAGCGCTAAAACCATCCGTGCGCCATTTATCTGACTCTGGGAGTTTTATCAATTTGTTAGCTAATATACTTGCTTTAAAGTTAGAAGAATGTAATACGAGTCCATAGATTCTTCTAGCATGACTTTCTAGGTAGTCACACCACTCAATTGCCATTTCAGTAGCTCTTTTGCTAACTCCACCTACAGCCCCTAAATTGATGCCATCAATAACATGAAACAATAATGCCAATCCTGCCATGAGTTTAGGATATTTAGATAAATGCTCTTGGATTATCTGATGATCTTCATTCTGTATTTTCTTCGTATGAAGTGAAGTTGTCCATTCAATAAAAAGATTTTGAGCTTCATCTGAAAATATAAAATAAGGACTCTTGTTATAACTATCCGAACTATTAGAACCAATACTACAAAGAGAAACTTCATTAAGTTTATCCATACTTTCAAATATTGAGTAAACTGCGTTTCGTGCATTGTTATCTGGTTTTCGGTCAACATACTCCCAGGTTTCACTATCAGGGTACACAAGCAATTGGAAGCGTTGTATAAGTCCATCATTTCCTAAGCCCTTTATTGCTGGTTCTAGATATTGAATTAATTTATCAGGCTGAATTCCTCCCATGACGGTTAAGCAATGGTTTGGAATAAATTGTGACCCTCTCCCAATCCGATCGATTTGATATGATCCTGTACCATTCCATCCTTCAAGAAAGAAAGTTCTGCCTAATCCACCATCTTTTTCAAGAAAAGCAAATAATCCAACCAACTCATCACGGAATACTAAAATTCCATTTGGATTATTTACTTCCAAGTCTGATAACGCTTCTATCGTTGCATCATCAGTTTGATAGCGCTTTTCAGGTGTTTCCTCACTATTAGCTGCTACTTCATTTTTTTTATTGGCTTCAATTTTAAGTTCTTGCTTAGCAATTTTTAAAAATAGCTCTTCACGCTCGGTTTCATCTTTTATTTTAGTAAGTTCTTTTTTTAGCTCTCTGAGTTCCTGCTCCGCAGATAATTTTTCAGCTCGTATCTTAATAAGTAATTCTTCAGTTAAGTCCTTAGATTCTTGATTTATCGAGCTTATAGCTGTTTTTCTATCAAGATCTTTGCACTTACTTGTTTCTTTTGCTTTATCTATTAGTTGTGAAATTGGACGAAGCCCAGCTTCATAAGCTGGAGATTTCTTCATACTAGGTGTTCCTACTACTGCACTCCATAGATTTGTCATCACCCTCCAATCTCCAAGAGGCTTGGGTTTAATCGTCACTTTTGTACCTAGTAGCGAACCTAGTGATGACAATAACGAGACCGCAACAAAATCTACGGGCATTTTATCTGCACGCTCTGCCTCATCAAAAACATAATCAGCAAGATCCATTGGTAACATACTTTTATTAAGTTTTTTTACAGGCAACAATTCAGCTCTGACTGGTTGTGGCTCTTTCCAATCAATTAGTTGAGTGCTAAGAATAAGATTATTTATCTCACTCTCTAATTCTTTGGTACATGTAAAAGAGTCTACAGGCAGAGATAATCCGATAATTTTGATATTTAAACTACTTAAACGCCTTTTTAGATCCCTAATATGATCACAAGTAGTGACAACACAAATGTCATTAAATCTTGCTTTAATCTGCTGAGCTTTGTTTTGACTCAAATTATTTACTAATAATATTTTGTATTTTGAATCTGATAGTTTAAAAGCAGTTTGGCTATCTTCTGTTACTAAAAGTACTGACTTAAAGTGTTCATTAAAAATAATATTACCATTTCCAATATTTATCTCATTACCTTCAATTAAATTCATGAATCGTAATCCAACAATTTCACCATTTAAATCTATCAATGGGATAACTGGCATGTTCTCTAGGTTCGGATAGTTTTCTAAATTTCTGGTAGCTCTTTTGAATTCTTTAGGCACTATCCCATAAATTCTATTCATAGCATTAGCTATTTCAGAACCCTGCTGAATTACAATTGAATCATATTCAAAGTAATTGGAAGCATTTGTACTATTTGCTTCTTCATCAACCATGCTCGTATTATTTGAAAATTTTGTATTCATTTTTCACTCCCCATATGTGAATTTGAAGAGCTTAATTTCAAAACCCAATCTTTGATTTCACTTTCACGATAAAAAACACGAGCTTGTTTTTTATCACCAAATTTAATAGCAGCGGGGAACGAAGGGTCTCTTTGTTGTATTGCGTATATCGTATTTCTACTAGCATTTAAAATACGACATACATCTTTAATTTTAATCAACATTTTTTCTCTGCTCACTGTTGAAATGAACACTATGAGAAATGCAACAAATAATGATTTTCATCTATATGCATACCTCAATTCTGTTCGTGGAATTGGATATGCACATAGTTGAGCAAAGCAGGACATTAGACACTGTTATAGACTTAACTAAAAATTAAGGCTTCAACAACCTTGACAAAAACAGAAAAACAAGAATCAAAATTTATCTATAAATTTAAAATGTTCAACAATATTATTTTCATCACTAACAGTGATCTGAGCCATCATTTGTGTATTGATGGGATGGGTATTAGCATTTTTTAATATATTTTTAATACCAGTTTCATCCAACTGACGATTAAAGATTGTAGATGTAAGTTCACAAATTATTTGATTTGAAATCTCTAGATTAAAGGTATTTTTCAGTTCTCTAACAAAATAGTTTATTCTTAAATTTTTCTCTCTTAATATAAGTGGATTTCGGACATCAACCAAATATTGAGCATCGGAGAAATAATCATAAAAAAGTGTATCTGCATTTGAGAAAATAATTAATTCTTTTTTTATTTTTTCTTTAATCAATCCTGCATCAATATTGCAATTTATTGAATTATCTTCAATTAATTTTTCAATAGCCAGATGCAAACCATTATCTAATTTTTTATTTAACCAATCATGAACATCTAAAATATTAATCTGATTATTCTTTAAATCAGTATAATTCTTTTCTAATTTTTCTAATTTTTTTTCATTCTTCTTATGTTCTAGTGCCAAATTTTCTAAAAAATATTCAGAGGAATTTGAATAAACAAGAATAATTTTACAAATTCCATCTAAATAAAGATCACTACTTTTAAATAGCTCTATGAAGTATGGATTTTTTAATATCTTATCTAAATTTTCTAAGTTGTCATGCGTAGTAAGCAAGTAAGAATAGCCAAGCTTTTCAAAGACTTTAAATTTTAAATTTACATCTTTCTTAAAATTTTTTAAAAAATATTCCTTTTGTAATTTAATTTTTTTATTAAACAAATCTAAAAAATTTCCACCATAATCAACCGTAATATCCAAAGGAGTAAAAATATCTTCAAATTCTGAATTTTTCATAACTATAAAACCCTATATAAATTCTATTAAGAAAATTTCACTTAAATAATAAAAAAATGCTCTAATTGAATTAGAGCATTTCTACAATCCATTAAAGGAAGTCAATCTCATCAATAGAGGTCATAATTTCAGAAGTTTTCTGAAGAGTAGCAATGATCTTTTGATAGTGCTTAATATCTTCAAATTGTAGAGCTTTCCCTTTTCTATCTTTAAGCCATTTTTGTGCAGGTTGGTAGCCACCAATATAGAAGTTCCAAGCTATTTCAGGAACATTGGCAAAATATTGTTCATCATTGATATAGACCTTTTCATCTTTATAAATCACTTTTTCTATATTATTTTCACCGCTTTCAGGGTATTGAGTAATGAGTTTAAGATTAGTATCTTCCATAAGATGAAGTTTTCTTAATTGCCCCCCTAACTTCCCTAATTCCAAAAATGTTCTCAGATCTTTTGGATATGGAACACGAGGGAAATCTATTTTTAAAAAATCTTTATAAGTTTCTCTATAATTAGGTGAGTATAAAACTGCATAGATATAATCAAGTATATCTATAGGTGCAAATGTGCCTTTTATATTCTCTTTTTGATCAGTATAAGTTAATCCAATAATATCAGCTAATTTATCAACAATTTCTGATTTTAAATTTGGTATAGTGTTTTTAATCTGTTCCAAATTTAATTGATCATTCTGAATATAAAGAGGGAATATGGCAGATTGGGTTGTTCGCTCTCCACATTTTGTTTCCATAATAAATTTAGATAAAAAGAAATGATCACAGGTATTTGATTTAGTACTTCTTGCAGTAACAAACCCTATATTTCCATCAGACACTAGATGCTTCATTACTTCATCTCGCGGATAGCAATGAAATCCTTTAGATTGCCCAGTGTAATATGTCCAACGTATATCAAATGGTCGATATGAAATTTGTACGAGTTTCCCTTTATCTGGGAAGTTATTTTTTAAGTCGGTTTTAGCATATTGTACTTTCCAGTCCCGAACATCTTTGCCAAGTTTAAACTTACTGCGAGCCTCTTCATCATCTAACTCTAAAAAGTTTTTAATGGTAGCCGTGACATCTTCTTTACGTTGTTTGATAGTAAACTCATCTCGCGCTGTGACAATGCCTACACTACCTATTGGAAATAGTTCATTTATTGAAATAAACTGACTATAAACATCTTCCAATGAAGTGTTTTGAGGAATCATGAAATAGTTAGGTGCTTTATTTTTAAGTAAAGTATAGGGAATAGTGCTTACAGAATTATTAAGTAAAAATTGATATTTCTTTTCACGTAAACCATAAAGGTCATAATGATAGAACTGCCCTAGTTTATTCACTTTTTTCTTTCCTGTTTTAATAAAGATATTAATTGAAACACCCTCTTTAATATCAAAAACATTCTGATCTAAGCTACCATCAGGACACGTTTCTTTGATATTACTATTACCATGTAAATCAATAGTATATATTTTATCGTATGTCTTTAATAAATTCCATCTCATGCCTCTAAATGTATTGCTATTTAAAAATCTATGCGGATTAATAAATGCTAGAACACCTGAACCGTTTTTCTCAATAAAATATTGCCCATAACGTAAAAATTTCACATAATCATTATTAATCCATTTTGGATTTCTTTCTTGTAATTTTTCTTCGCCACCTGGCTCTTTTTTATAATCCTCCATCAAGCTCATAATCCAATCACCATTATTGGAGCTTTCACCACTATAAGGAGGATTACCAATAATACACATTACAGGTGTATCACGTTTAATTTCATTTGCTGAATTTGCTTCTGTACTTAACCAATTCGCGAATAATGTACCTGTATCAGGGTGACTTTCTTCTAAGCTATTGGTTAAATAAACTTTGAGTCGCTCTTGGCTATTCCCTTGTGGTTTATATCCAGTTTCTGATAACAGTAAGTTCAATTGTAAGTGGGCCATTGCATAACTAGCCATGAGTAGTTCAAAACCATTGAGTCGAGGTATTAAATCTTTCTCTACATAGTTACTCCAAATCCCTTGCATACCTTCAAAATCTTGATAGATATGTTTGATGACTTTTGAAAGGAAAGTCCCTGTACCCGTAGCAGGATCTAAAATCTGCACTTTATGGACTTCTTTTTCTGTCGTTACATATCCATCTTTATGACGTCTATCTTTTGTTGGGTTCTTAATTTTGATCTTTGTTTTTGTTGTATCAGCTAGACCTTCTGAAAGACCAAATTCAGTTTTTAGAACTTCATCTACTGCTCGAACAATAAAATCAACTATAGGTTCAGGTGTGTACCATACACCACGAGCTTTACGGAGAGATGCATCATATTCACTTAAAAACGTTTCATAGAAATGAATAATTGGGTTATTCATTCGTGTTGAACGCCCATAAGTTTTTAGAATTTCTTGAACATTACAATGTAAGAAAATATCTGCAAGGCTATCAACAATCCATTTGATACGGTCATCAATGTCTGGCCCTGCAATATAACCAAATAGTCTACGCAAAAAAGGATTTGATTTAGGGATTAACTCAGCTGCTTCTTGTCTTGAAAAAGTCTTAAGAGTTGAATCATAGAGTCGGGCTGCAAACATTCCATAAGCAATCGTTTGAGCATAGACATCTGCAAAACCTTTAGGTGTAATATCGTGAATAAGGATCTGTTTAAATCCTTCAAAATGAGCCTTTAACGTAGAGTCTTCATGATTATCCTCATCACTAGTCACAGCTCTTTCTAATATTTCAGCAAGCAATTTAGCTTTGTTAGCCATCATTTTAGCTAACTTCTGAGGACTTTTAATTGTTTGCCCTAAATAAATACTAAAGTTACTAATCAGACTTTCAAACATTGAAAAGTTTTCAGGTAAAGCTTTAATTTGATTTCCTACAATTTCACCAATAGAAATTTTAGTAACTAATTCACCTTCTTGATAAAAATAGAAGTCTAAGTAGTCTGTGAATACAATATTATTTAAAGAGGCTTTGTAGCGATCAAATTGTTCTTTATTCCCGTTCTTTTTCTTACCTTCTAAATCTTTGTCTCCAATATCTTTAGCCTCAATAAAGCCTATTGGAATACCTTTCTTTTCAATAATGTAATCAGGTGCCCCACAGTCTTGACGTTTAGGCTCATTGATAACTGTGAATTCTGTGCCAATGATTGCCTCTATTAAACTTTGTAGATCACCACGGAAACTATGTTCAGTCGTCTTTCCTGTAATAAACTTAGCATTAATTGCTTGAATGTACCCTTGAATCATTTATTTCAATCTTTTAGTAAGTCAATTTATGTAGTTATCTTAGTAGATTCATGGCATAGATTGAAGAAACAGATTGAGTTTTAAGGGTATTTTTCTGAATAGCTACGGATTTTGTATGATTGTCTTAGATCAATGCATGGATTTTTGGTCAAAAACATTAAGTTGGATTTAAAAACTTATCAATTTCATTCCAATCACAGTTTTGAGCTAGTCTTCTTGGTAGCTCAACATCGTAATTTATGTAGATCTCCCTTCTTAAGCAATACTCTTCATAACTTTCAGCATATAGCTCCAATCTTGGTAAAAAACATAACTTCAAAGTTGGTAGTTCTTGATCATCCCATCTTTGCTTAGATCGACTATATAAAAAGAGTTTCCCCAATGTATAGAGTCGTCCTACCTGTTGTCTCATTCCCCTAAAAACAGCATAGGTTTGAAAATATGACTGCCATTTAACAACATCTTCAATCGATTTAGCTTTATTAGACTGTGAGACATAGCGGTTAATAATATTAACTAGGTCTGTCTTCTTTTTTGCTATGACATCTTTTTTCCATCTCCATGTCCAACTAAAAGGCTTACTTGGAGTTCTGTAAAACTTATCAGAATTTGGTTTATACTTTTTGTGAGTCATTCGAACCAATTCTGCTGAACAGCCAGCAAAATCTAATTCTAGATAAGGTTTAGACATGACGAACTTCAAAACCTCATCATCATTAAAATAGTTATGGATGAGATCTATTTCAGCAATAATATTTTCTTTAGAAAAAGACAATTCTTCCATTTCATAGATTTTATCTTTGCCGATTTGTTCTTGTTGTTCATTAGAGCGAATTGGCTGTTTACTATGTCTATGACTATTAGGCGTAGTAAGTAATAGGATAAATTGCCATCTATTTTCATAAATCACATCTTGAACAATCAGGTCTGCAATTGGCTTACCTGTTTTAAGGCGGTAATTTCTCTGCCGACTGGTTAAATTCAAGTCATATCTAAGCGTCAATTTCTCAATTAATTTCTTAATATTGGTTGTTGAGCCAATGCCATCATCAATACTGAATGATGAATAGAAGTATGCTCCCCGAGTGACTTTATCCTGAATTTTTTGTGCTGTGTACTTGGTATGAGGGCTATAATCAATCATTTTTTGTCATCCAACAATACAATTTTGCTGTAAATCAACAATCCACTTTTTCCCTGTGGAATCTCGTCTCTACGTTTGTGTCAGTCAACAATAGAAATTGTCTAAATTAAGTCATTTTTTACTTTTGAGCTTTGCTCAAAACCGCTATGGCAAAGCCATAGCTATATGAATAATCACCTCACTTTGTAAGGTGGCAATTAAGTAGTTCCTAATGACGACACAAACCTCATTAGTTAAATTTATATTAATTTAAATTTATTATCAATAATATTGATATTTAAAATTAGATGTATTAATATGAAGTCATCAATCGAATAGTGGACTGACCATCCATCCTTAATTTTCTTCTTTGAAGTTTTGGATGGGTTAAAGACCACCATTCAAAACTTTGATACATATTGCCGTGAGTACCTGAACTAACCATTCTTGTACTGCCGATGTAGCGGACTGCTGGGGAAACCTCGCTCGGTACGTTGCAACGGGGGCTGGAGAGCTGCAATGCTCTTCTTCTATCCGTTCATTCAACTTGGATTTAAGAGTTCCTATATGCATTGCATATAAAGTTGTTGGGCGACAAGGACACGGGAGCCTATAAGGAATTTATTCCGAAATGGTCATTTGGTTAGGAATAGCCAAATTAGATTTAAAACTTTGGTTTTAAATTGAAACCCTGTTCAAGGTGATACAGTCAGGAGCAGCATAGGATGTGCGATAGTCTCCGTTAATAGCTGAGTGTGTATGCTTGATCGAGGCAAGTGAACAACTTGCGAAAAGTATGCTCATTTCCAATCACGATGGCTGCTGAGAGTACCGTGAGGTACTAGGACTTCGAGCCTAACGGTGGAGAAGTTGGCACCATTTGGCGCAAGCTAAATGGGTCGCTGGATAGCTTAAACGTGTAACGGCATTAATCGATAGATGCTGATTGGAGTGTAAGAGTTTTACCCTTTATAAAGTTGTGTATACATCATATCCCGATAAAACTAAGGAACTACGGTTGGGGGAAACAGGAAGTATGTATGCAAGCGAGAGGATAAACGGTCTGCACATTAAGACACTTTGAAATAACTTGGGAAGCGCTGTATGAAGGACTTAAATTGGTTAAATGTCTGTCAATTTATACAGTGTGGGAGCGATGGCAAGTAGCGCATATAAAGCAAGTATTTACTTGCGGAAATTGTGATATAGATTTTCATAGCAAGATTTGTATTAAGTGAGATAGCTAGCTTAAAGCGAATCCTAAAACAGTCTGATTTATCAGATTGCTCACTGCGAAAGCTTGAGTCGGCACATATGAAAATATGTTCGGCAATATGTTAGAAGAAGGTTAATGGAATGCTTGGTCGCATTCCTATGTTTGGGCTTGGTCGCTCAAACTAGACCATGATTGATAAAATATAAGTATTCTGAAGTTTGGTCACTGAAGAAATATTACTTATATGAAGTTGCTAGATTCTTTCTAACCTAGCTAATGTTCACACGGACATGAAAAATATAAGTGTCTCGCTCTTCCATTTTAGGCGAGAAAAAGCTAAATCCTCGATTTAGAAATTTGAAGTGGAATATGGCTTAAGTCAGCATGAAAAAATTGAGCAGCCAATAAAGGCGTTAAAATTGAACAAGGAAATGTTCTCAAAAACCTTTTAAGGCTACATCCCATTTGGGAGTAGCCTTTCCTAATTTAAAGGTCATGTTTACCTTTAACTTGGAACCATCATTTCATAATGAGCATAATGTCCAGACTTGTTAAAAATTTCTTTGAAAACTCTTAGATATGATTCATTAGTTTGTTCTCCATGATTTATATATAAATCATCATGAATAGAATGAGAGCCATCATTCACCCATGAGAAAAGAGACTGGCAAATTAACTTATCAGTTCCTTCAAACAAATCACAAACCTCGTCCTTGGACTTGCCACCCCACATAGTAAAATAGTTTTCTAAAATTCTGCGTAGTGTATTTTGAATAGTTAAGCTCGATGTATTTTGTATCCGTATATCAGACCATAGTAATTCATACGCAGACCTAATTGGATTTTCTGTGCATTTTTCAACAGTTGAGCCACTCGAGGTTTTCCTAACCATCCAAAAACTTTCATCACTCATAATTTTAGTTTTACAACGATTTTTATGAAAACTAATCTCTTTATGGAAATAAACATTATGAGTTAACACAAACACTTGTTTTATCAAACAATTAGATTGGCGAACATTTTCAAATATTCTTTTAATAAGACTACTTACAATGTAAAGGATATCACTGTCTAAGCTCGAAATTGGATCATCAAATACTACCACTCTATTTTCTGTAATTCCTGATACAGAATGAGATCCTTTGATAAGGCAATAAAAATATAAGAAAGTAATAAAGGTTTTTTCACCTTCGCTTAACGATCGACTTGCATCATCTCCATTTGAACGACAAATTCTATAATGACCTTGTTGATCTACTGGTTGAATACTAAATGATGTAAAACCAAAAGATTGGAGTAAGGTATTTATCTCATTGATAGTTGGAGCAGTCGAAGTAGATCGTTGCTCATGTAATCTAACTTCTTCTCGCAGCTCTCGTAATCTTTGTCGCTTTGTATTTAAATTCTGAGTCATTCCATTAATTGTTGCATTAAGAGTGTTCTTTCTACTTATATATTGTTGTAAGTCACTATCTAATTCATTAAGAACATATTTCCATACTTGATTTTTAAGGTTTTCTTTTTCTGAATTAATATTTTGTACTATTTGATTATGCTCACTTATACGAATATTAGCATTCTGAATTAATTCTAAAATTTTACTTATTGCCATATCTATAGGTTCAAGGCTAAGAATTAGACTTGGTTCAAGCAATTTCTTTTGTAGAATACTTTTATTTACTTCTATCTGACTTTTAAAGGCTTTGCACTCAGCCTCAAAAAGTGCTTGATCCAGAAAAGAAGTATTTTGCTCACTAATTTTGTCAATAACATTTTGAGTCCTATTAGCTACAGCTATATATTCTTGGTTTAAAATATTTACTGTTCTAATATCTTGATCATAGATTTCACTAAAAAAATTATTAAAATCTTCGACTAAGTTATGTGGAGTAGCCTGCTGACAAAATGGACAAGTTGGAGAACTATTATTTAAATGAGTGATTCCTTGTTTTACCCAATCACTATTACCTAGACGTTCTATCAATTGTGCAATTGGAGCCTCCTGATTTCCGATAATTATCTTTTGCAAAATATTATTGGATTGAGCTTGGAGCAGATAGCTGGCATCAAAAAGAGGAAGTGGATTATATCTTTGTAAATCATTAGAAAACACTGTTGAAGATTTTTCTTTTAATTCATGAAGAGATAATAACTCAGCATTGTTTATTTGCTTTTGTTGCAAAACTTTGTCTTTAAATTTTTCAGCGTTATTTCTTAATCCAGTAAAAGCTTCTTGAAAATATGAATCATGTAATTGTTTCTGACGCCAGCATTTTTCTTGTAGTTCTGGCTCTAATGCCTCTAATTCTTCTTTCTTCCCAATTTGTCCTTCACCATCACCATTCAACTGAACATTCAGGCGACCTATATCTTGATTTAAAGATTCAATTTGAGGGATTAACTGATTAATTTGTAATTCTGCATCAACCTGATCGCTTCCTAAAGTAAATACTCCTTTTACGGTATTTTCTTGATTGAAATTATTTTCAATAAAATCAGAATTATATACTAAAATTTTTAGAGGAGCTCGATTCTCCCATTGTAAAGCACAATGCCTATAACCTTCGGCTTGATCAAGAACCCTACTTATAGTCGTTTTACCAGAACCATTGGATCCAAATATAAAATTAATTTTCTTGAGGTCGTTCAGTTGAGACGGCAAAGAATATGTAGCCACATTATTAATCGTAATTCCTGTAAGCATTAGACCCCCAATTTAATAATTTAAAATATATTTAAAAGCAATAAGTTATGAAATATAACAATAAAACATAGAAAATTCTATTCATACGTTGAATGAAGGAGAGTGGAAATGAATGAGGAAAAAGGAGAAGGTAGAGCAGACAATTATTTTTATTAAAATCAGCTAAAACAAATACACAAAACAGACATAACTTAAGTTATGTCAGTTTTGTCACCATAAGTGGTCATCTAACAGTTAACTACCGTGTGGTACTAATCGAACATGATCAACAATTTTGGTTACGTGGCTAGCCCACCACTGCATTATGTGAATTCTATCTTCCAAATGGGTAGCTTTGTCATAGTCAGCTTTTACGCCTCTTTTTTTATGTGCAAGAGCTGATTCAATAACTTGTTCTAAGTCTGCAAATTTCTCATTCAAAGCTGTAGAGGCAATATGGCGAAAGCCATGGGGGCTTTGCTTACCTCGATAGCCTAGATTCTTTAGAGCATTGTTGAGAGTTGACTCACTCATAGGTTGAGTTAGGCTATCTCGACTACAAAATAAATAATCGGATGGAGTTCTAATTTTTTCCAGTTTCTTTAAAAGACCAATTGCTTGATCAGGTAATGGCACTACATGCCTGATACCACACTTCATTGTATGCGCTGGTTTAATCCAAATTTTATTATCAAAATCGAAATCCTCCCATTTTGCATAACGAAGCTCTTGAGGTCGAGGAAAAAGTAACACTAATAACTCTAATGCGATAGCAGTATGTTGATTAGTATAACTTCTGATAAAGTGAACTAACTGAGGCAGTTCAACAAGCTTCACATGCTTCATATTCCCCTTACTACCTTTATCTAAATACTTAAGAATGCCATTTAAAGGATTTTGTGTAATATCTCCACGAAATTCTGCAAGATCGTAAGCATTTCTACAATGTGAGACTAACTTTTTTACTCGATTGAAAATTGCTTCATTTCTAAGTAAATTCTGAAAAAAATCTAACCACTCAACTCGTGAAATTTCAGCAAAGTCTTTATCTCCGAATACTGACAGTATTCGCTTTTCAATAGATTGTGTCTCTTTCTTTATCGTGATTTCAGCCCACTGTGTTTTTTTTGTATCAAGCCACTCATACATTAAGCTATTTAAGCTACGTCGTTCTTCTTTAACCTTCCTATTCTCGATTTCTTTTTTTGTTAGAACTTCTTCTTTGTTTCTTAACTTAAGAAAAATAGTTGAAGCTTCAAGTTTAGCCTCTACCAATGATAACTGGGGGTAACTTCCAACGCTGTGCCATTTCCACTTACCAGTATTATCTTTAAAGCGTACTTGCCAAGATTTTTTACCTGTTGGTGAGACTCGAAAATACAGTCCTGTATCGCATGCAATACGATATTCCTTTGCCTCTGGCTCAAGATTATCAAGATGAGTATCTTTAATTTGTTTAATGCCATCTAGGGCGGTTCTTTTCACAGTAAAACACCTTGTATCCGAGTAATGTAAAAAGAGTATTGGATACAAGGTTGGATACACAATAGGGTTAATCATAGCAGTGCATAGCGAGACATAACTGTGCAAAAAATGGAAATAAAAAACCCATGAATCGTTATAATTCATGGGTTTAAATATCATCGCAGTGCAAAGCTGTGCATATGATTACAAAAATTTGGTGGGCCCAGACAGACTTGAACTGTCGACCAACGGATTATGAGTCCATTAAATATCAAGTTTAATCAGATTGTGGACAAAGCGAGTAAGCATCTTTATAGACAATCTATATAGAAATTTAATCCTTAAGCAGCCTTGAATCCCTTTATCAGAATAAGTGTGATTGCGTCAGAGCAAGCCTGGTAGCTGTGCTTATAGTATCTTAGGATCAATTTTTTGCTTGATTAGTACTTGAAAATACAAGGACGAAGATTGTACGGAGATTTTAGGTGCAGGCTTCTTCATCTGTAAATTATATTATTGAGAAAGCTTTAAAAAAAAGCTTCGTCCAATTTTTTTTTACATGCTTAAAAACAAGTATCTATAAATATTTTATGCAAATAAAAATGAAATTCTATTCTTAGATTAGCATTTGAAGTGCAACACCATGCTGTTACCATAATACCTGACTCGGACTTCCAAGCCGAGTCTTTTTCTTGGACGATGATTGATACGATCAGTGATTTCTGAGATGTATTCATCTGTATACTGATTTAAGTTCCTTCCTTTTCTAATGTATTGTCTGACTAAGCCATTGGTATTTTCATTTCTGCCTCGCTCCTAGCACTATAAGGATCTGCAAAATACCAATCTATTTCTAATGCTTGAGCTGCATATTCATGCAGACTGAACTCCTTACCATTATCAGCGGTAATCATTTTGAGCTGATCTTTAATCGGCTCAAGTAAACTGATTGTTGTTTGGCAAACTTCCTCTGCTTTGCCTGACCTACACTTCTTCAACCACAAATAACCTGTTTTGCGATCTACAATCGAGACCAATGATTGCTGATGATTCCTACCCACAATCGTATCTATCTCTAGATCACCAAAACGATGACGGCGTTCAATCTCAATCGGTCTATCATGAATGCTTTTACGATTAGCCAGCTGACCACGAGATGCAATCTGTTCAGGACTCCCTTGGAGTTCAAAATAAAAGATGACATGTGTCCATATTTCATCAGGGATTCTTTTGGGATTGTAGAAATGGCGTCTTAAAGCGAGTTGATTAGCATGTTTAGCGAAGTAACCATTTCTCGCTCGATTACGATTAATTTCTATAGGAATAGTGGAAGGTGAACAATTCAGTCTCCAAGCAATGTAACGTTTAGAAAATCCTTCACGTAACAATGTAGAAATCTGATATCTTTCTTCTTGGGTAAGATGAGTATAGTCCATGATACAACTTTGACTTTGGTCGGTCGGAAGCAAAATGCTAGCTTATCTTGCTTCTTTACAATAATTTAATCTCTGTTGCACTTCATTTGAGAATCTAAGATTTATAAATTAATTCTTTAGAAAAATGGTGATTTAAATAGAATTCCTTCATCATATTAACTACTAGATCGCCATTTTTCATCTTAAATTTAATATTCAATCATATCGATGATAAAATCCACTTTATCTAATTTCAATATTTATTTCAAAAAATACTCTTATCACCTTTAGCCTACAGATCGTTTATGAATTAGATCAATATGTCGTAAAATTGTTTTTCTAATTAAAGTTATAAGTGGTTTCTTTGAACTAAGAATAGCCGATAAAAGTGTAGCAAGTTGCTACACTCCTAAATAATATCCTTTCCGAAAATTTCATTTAGACGATCCTTGATGTCTTCCACAAATTTACTATCAGTTTTCAATTTATTTTTCATTTTTCGCTTAAAGTCACTTAAGCTCATTCCTACTTCAGCAAAATCCATTTGAAATAATGAATCATTGATAACAACGTTTGCTTGAGAGTCTGTGAGGCAACCTACAGTCTTAAACCACTTTTCAAGCTGTAAATAATTAGCATCATCATTAAAAATATACCATGAACGTACAGTGGTATCGAATTTTGCACCTAGATCTTTTACCTCAGCATTATCTTCAAATGGAACATCTAAGTAGATCTTTAATTTTTCGGCCTTTTTATTTTCAATTACAGGCTTTTCAAAACCACGATGATGTAGTTTAAATTTTACGCCTACAATAGGGCGTCCTTTTTTAATGGTTTCATATTCTAACTGTAGATCGGTGTTTTCATTAATTTCAGATACAATTTTATCTAATACATAACGTCGAAAATCGACCCAACGGTCATATTTAGTTTCATTTATATCAATTAGAGCTTTGAGATTCTCTAATAATAATGGAACTTCATAGATTTCTTGAGTCTTAAATTTGAATTCGTTTTTTATGAAATAGGTATAAAGACTCATACTTGCAACTGAATCTAGAGCAAATAAATGTTTTAGTTGGTATGTCGTAAAATTACCACCAGCTAATTGAGTAAAGTAAGGTAATACTTCACTGGTAAATCTGATTTGAAGTGCATTCTTTGAATCATCTTCCCATCTTAACTCACGGATAATAGGGACAACCGAGTGAACTCTTTTAGTCTTTTTTTTTATATCATCTACAGGTTCTTCAATTACAAAGTGCGCCACACGGGATGAAAGTTCTTTGTAAATTCGATCAATGGCTACATTAATTGAATTTCGCTTACTTAATCCCAGTAATTCAGCTAAATCATCTTTATACAGATAGATGTATGTTTGTTCACTAATCTCTTTATCGATATGATTCTTCTCACCGTAATTGGCAACAGCCATCGCATATAAAAGTGCTTTATATTCATTCGCTGACAATTCAATAGGTCGTATCAAACGATTGCTAGTACTTACAACCCCATTGTGACGAATATTACCTATGCAGTACGGGATTGAATCCAGCTCTTCTTTGTTATGGCTTAGTTCTGACATAAAGTGTATTAACTATTTTAAGTGTGCTTAACTTGATTATGCATGTTATATAAAAAAGTGGAAAAAGATTCAACACTTTCACCTAAAAAAACCTAAGGTGGAATACTTGTCACCAAATTTAGGTAAAAATCCATTAAAGTGGAAATATATTTTTAAATTCCACTCCAAGATGACAAACACTCCACTTTTAGATGTTTTTGATTCTTTATAGAAATACGGATTGATGAATAAACACCCATAATGGATTTTAAATAATCAATTAACCTATTTCGATATGACAAGTTTTCCACCTTTAAAAACGCAGATCACTGAAAAAAAATATCGAGTTTAGTCATAAGAACAAAATATCTGCATTCTAGGGTGAGTGCGTGAAATTCTTTCCACTCTTAGATCAATGAATATATCAAAAAATGGTGTAGTAAAAAAAAGTCTTGCAACTTTATCCACAATATTATTTTTGTAAGTGATTTT
>NZ_CP090069.1:0-9905 GCF_021391555.1 Acinetobacter sp. SH20PTE14
AAGCGAGTGCCATAGCCTTTGATTTTTCCTTTAATTCTCTTTTATTCTTTTAAAAAGCTTTTAAATACTTTTAGACACCCTTCCAGACCACATATAGCAAGGCTTTCAGACTTTAAAAAACTACAAATGGCATGAACTAAACTACAAATGGCATGATTTTGGCACATTAGAAACTACAAATGGCATGATTAGAAACTACAAATGGCATGAACTAAACTACACTATATTTAATGTAGTTTTATGTTAAAAACTACAAAAATCGTGTGCAAAAATAAATCAATATGATATAAAAAACTACTTCTTGCGGAATGTAGTTTCATGGATTATAAAAAAACATACCCTGTATCTTGGGTTGTTATGCAGAATACGATTCAAGAGTGCTTTAAAAGCATGAGTATTGATGAAAAACGCTTATTAATTCTTGCTAGTCCTATAGCTCGGATAATTGATGCAACTGAAAAAGATGCAATCACCATAACATCAGAGAGCTTTGCAAAAGAATGCGGTATAAAAACCAACTCAGCGTATTCGCAAATGGAAGAAGCGAGTAAAAACCTGTTAAGACGTTATTTTTCCTATGGTGATAATAAGAAAAAAACCTACTGTAACTGGGTCATTAGAGCAATATATGAGAATGGTTCAATATCCATATGCTTCCCAGAGGAAGTTCTTTTGATGCTCAAAGAGTTCGACAAATTAAATCCATACACTAAGTACAAGAAAGACATCGTACTCAGTCTGAAAAAAGACTACTCGTTCGACCTATATCATTTAGCAAAAAAATATCAAGCTATGGGACAATTTGAAATGTCCTTAGAGCATATAAAAACTGAGTTAGGTTTGCCAAAGTCCTACGACAAGCTATGTAATTTAAAAGACCGTGTAATTAAGCCTTCATTAGATGAAATTACAGCTAATACAGACATTGAACTCACTTATGAAAACGTTAAACAAGGACGGTCTGTGGTTGGTTTCAAGTTTATTGTGAAAGAGAAGCCTAAGCCAAAACTCATAGCACCCGAGAGAGAGACAAAGACAGTAGAGCTATTTTGTAATATGTCAGATCCCCAAATTAATAAATACAGCACTATTCTATCTAAACTTTCTGAACTTTCTGATCTAAGTAATTTTCCTGACTATCCTACTTTTGCGATTTGGATTAGTGGGATTTTACGAGATCCAAAAAGTGTAAGGGAAGAAACGGCTAAACGAATTTTGAAGGCTCTACATCAAAAAACGGATTTCAAACCATAAAATCAGATTATCCATATGAGCTAACAAATCCCGTGAAACATTGCTTAAATACTAAGCGTGGAACGTGAACAATCATTAAAAAAGCCCAATCGGAGAGGGTTGGGCTTTTTGCTATACGATAAAACTATGATTTATATGAAATAAAAAGAAGCATTTCGTATAAGGTGTATTATGTTAATTTTAGGGAAATTTAAGAATCTCTATGCAATGGTTTATTCAATATTCTTTGATTTCTTATCTTTTAGGTTAATCAGAAATAGCCAATAACATAAGCCAGGAAATAGAGCCATAAAGATAGTCCATGTATCTGTATACATCTTCCACCACTCTTTCGAAATTTCTCCTGTGTGACTCCATCCAAAAAGAATAAAAAATGGAGTAGCAATAATTATAGAGGCAATACAGATAGTTAATAAATTAAGACTGTTATAACGATTTAAAAGAATTGAGAATATGAAGCTGAAAGGTACAGTCAAAATACAATAAGCCAAGTAGACAAGACCGTGCCCTACAAGAACCACTAAAATCGAGTATAGGCTGTATTCCTGATTCATTACGATAAACAGGACTGCTGTGAAAAAAAGTAGTGGTAAAGGAGAAAGTAAGAGAGCTTTTACTATTTTTTCATTTGAGTATTTCACTAATTTAATTCTCTTATCTATTCAATAAATAATAATACTATAACGATTTTATTGGAGGTTTTTTGATTCCATTTAACATAATGGCTGTTATGCGAAATTCCTAGCATATTCACCTTTTGTCTTATATCTTTGTTTTTACCAATAGGTAAAATATATTCATAACCTACATCGGAAAAGTAGGTAGTTAAGAAAAAAATTGCAGAGATTTATAAGCCTTATAGTAACGGGAGAGACTATAGGGCTTTTTATTTATCTTAATATTCATATACCTAATGGATTTGCTTTTCAACTAGTTCCAATTTGTTTAATGCTTGCCGTTTTTTATGATCATTATTAATCTTTACAACTAGAGCTAAAATAAAAACCATCACTAAAAAAACAAGGAAAATCAAATGCTTTTTCATCATTAATTCCGTCTTTTGATCTTTAAGAATGCCTTGCTCCTTTGTAAATAGATATGACATAAGGGAGGCACTGATACAAGCCTTTTTAAATGACTTTAGCAACTCGATAAACAGTTGCAACTCCACAATTCACTGCTTTGGCAATTTCTTCCTTAGTCATATTGCCAGCTGCTAGTAATTCTTTTATTCGTTTGTGCTTAGCCTCATTGGCTTTCTTACCTGTTGGCTTGTAACCCGAACGTGCCAAGCCCTGCTTAATACGTTCTATACGTTTCTCATTGTCCAGGCGGGCCATTGTTGCCAGGAGATCAATCAACATATTGTTGATGAGATCCAGGATTGAATGAGTAATGCTGTCACTGGTTTGAATCATTTGGTAGGTAGTAGGAAGATCTGCTACGACTAAACGAAGTCCCTTCTCCTGGATCCTGCGCTTCAGCTCTTGAAAATCCTGTTGGGTTAGGCGTGATAATCGGTCAATACTTTCAACCAACAAGGTGTCGCCTTGATTTGCTTCTGACAGTAGCTTATTCAATTCAGGTCGGTCTAACTTCGTACCACTATAGTTTTCCACGTACACAATGGTTTCGCCCAAATTCAAGTTTTGGTTTAGATCCTGAAGAATCTGCAAAGCCCTTTCTGCATCTTGATCTTTAGTTGAAGCTCGTAGATAAATACGTGTATTCATTTCTATCATTTAATCTTAATTCTATTAGATTAATGATAACAATATCATTTAATTATTGCATTAAGTCTAATGATAGATATTGTATGCGATTTGGCTCGCTATCATTCAGCTATACTCTTTTGATAAAAAAAGCATGACTAAAAGCCATGCCTTGGGAATTCGTATAAGGTGTATTATGTTAATTTTAGTAGAACTAATAAATCTATATATTTGAAAATGTCATTTTACTCAATTAAATACTCTTCAGATATTTCACACTGTTCAACAAAAAAATGATCATGTGAAACTAAAATTACAGCGCCCTGATATTGGCTAATAGCCTGCGATAGAAGCTCTCTAGACTCAATATCTAAATGATTTTCTGGTTCATCAAGCAATAATAAATCAATACCATCAGGATAGTGACTCATTGCTAATAATGCGACTTTCAATTTTTCACCACCACTCAGTTCTGATAGTTTTAATAAAGCTTTTTCACGACGAATACGTAACTGACCTAACAAATTTCTCCACTCAACTTCAGTAAGATTGGAGTTATAAAGTGCAAGGTTTTCGATTACGGATAAATCATTATTTAATAAACTAAAGTTTTGATCTAAATACAAACATGTTCCACTAAAGAAAATATCATCACGTTGATGGGTAGAAATCAATTTCAATAAGGTTGATTTACCAATTCCATTAGCACCTTTAAGATGGATTTTTTCGCCAGCTTTCAATGCAAAATTAATTTTATTTGTTGCTGTATGGGGTAGCTTTAAATCATGAATTCTTAAAATCTCTCCTTGCTTCGTACTCTGTAAGTGGAATTCAAACTTCTGAGCTTTGATTTTTTCTACAATGGTCTGCCTATTAATCAGACTATTTTTCAAATCATCAGTTTGTCGAGTTTGTTGGGCACGTAGCTTACCTAAGCTTTGTCCAGCATTTTCCTTTTTGAAATCTAGAAAAATCTTTGCTTGAGAATTAGAATCACGAAGTTCATTGCCTTTAGATTGACGTTTATTCGCTTTCATTAAGCTATCATGTTGCCGTTGTTTTAACTGCTTTAATTCTTTTTTCTCATTATTAATAGACTGAGTTAATGCATCCATGTGTAGCTGATGCTGTTGAATGTAATGCTCATAATTACCTTTGTAGTGTTGTAAGCCTAATTCAGTTAAAGCATAAATATGTTGGACTTGATTGAGTAATTGGCGATCATGACTAATCAGGCATACACCACTAGGGTGTGCCAAAATACTCTCAATTAACCATTGTCTAGATGTTGAGTCTAAATGGTTGCTTGGTTCATCTAAAAGTAGATAGTGATCCTTTTTTAAAAACAAACGACATAAAGCCAGCTTTGTTTTTTGTCCTTCACTCAGTTTTTCTGTTGGAAAGTTCAAATCCGTAGGTAAGTCAGCATTTTCAAGTATATTTTGCCATTTTTGTGGTAAATCCCAGGTATTTTCAACTAACTCATAATCATCAAAACTAGCTGTATTGTTCTCTATACGCCGAAAAGCATGATGTAAATGATCTACCTCTAATGCTTGTGCAATATTTTCAGCATTAAGGCGTTCTAATTGTGCCAAATAATCATGTTGGATATTCCATGAAACTTGACCACTATAATGAATATCTAAAGCTTGGCTTTGATCTAATATTCTGAACAATAGGGATTTACCTAAACCATTACGTCCAATTAATGCAGAAACCTGTCCTGATAAAAGCGTAATGTTTAGCTGATCAAACATTTTCTGTGTAGAAAATTCTAAATTTAAGTTTGAAGCAATACATGCATGTTGCATAAAAAATTCCTCATGTAGAGGATATGCAAAATAGTGAAGATTAACTTATAAAAAACAATATATTATTTAGGATATAAAGTAGAGACCAAGAATATATAGCCACAAGTAGAATCTATTTTGCACATCAAAAGTTTAAAAATAATGATGAGAAAATGACTTACTTCATTGGCGTTACTCTTGGGAGGATGATTTGAATAAGGTTATTTTATAATGATAAGACAATCTGTCAAGCTTGTACTAAAGCTTCTAAAAGTTATTTAACATAATGGCGATTATACGAAATTTAGCGATTAGAAACCATTTATTACATCAAAAGTAATGAAAATGTAAAGATAATGCCTTATATTGTCTTTACATTATTGGTTTTTAGAGGAATTAACCATGTCCGCAGTCAATTTTAATATGCGTTTAGAAGAAGACTTGAGGGATAATGCAAATCATATTTTTGAAGAATATGGTTTAACAATGCCACAAGCATTTAAACTTTTTTTAAATCAGGTGGTGAAAACAAGAACTGTTCCATTAGCTTTTGACTATGCGAAAGAACCAACTCTGACCCCAACAGCAGTAGCAAAGTTGCTTCAATCTCTTAAAGAGATTGAAAATGGGGAGTACACCGAGTACGAAACAGTAGAAGAAGCAATCAAAGCCATGTCGGATGAAGCTCATGGCTAAACGAAAGATCATCGTAACCAACTCATTTAAACGAAATATTAAAAGACGTTACTTAGATTTAGTTACGGCTGAATGGGCTGAGGTACTGGACTGTTTAGTTGCTAATAGTCCATTGCCTGAAAAATACCTAGATCACCCATTAAAAGGTGGTGCTGAGTTTAAGAATTGTCGAGATTGTCACGTTAAACCTGATTTAGTCTTGATTTACAGGCTCGTAGGGGATGACATTTTAGAGTTACACCAGTTAGATAGCCATTCAGAGATTTTTGGCTAATTTTAGCTCGATGCTTTGAAATATGGCTTTAGCCATGTTTCAAAGCATCGAGCTACTTTACGCTAGTTGCACGATAAGAAAGTTTGAAAAGAAGCTAAGCATTGCATGGCCTTCAAAGAGTTCAATATGAGAATAAAAAATTTAGCTCAAATTTTTATAATTATTACATTGCTTACTGGTTGTATAGCGAAGTCCCAACCCGTATCTAACTCCATAGAGTCAGTAAAACCTATCATTTTTATTAAACATGCTAATTCTGGTTCAAGAGTAACCATTACTGGTGGGAAATTGCATGTAGATCCTTATGGTTGTATTCGGCTTGGTAGTGATACCGGTTCATTTATTATTTGGGCTAATAATCATGAGTTAGAATATACAAAGGACGGTAGGATTAGCATCACCAATAAATTTAATAATCATAAAGTTTTTATAGGTAATGAAATTATCCTTAGTGGAGGGCCGTCATCAGTAATACCAAAATCTGTTACTCGCTTTATTCCTGAAGTTTGTTCTACCTACGGCTATTGGATTGCTTCTCCCCTTTAAAAGTTATGTAAATGAGCCAGTCCCCATTTCCATCATAATTTCAACATAAAAACTCATATACAAATTTAGGTATTATTAGCTGATAAACCCTTTTTTTGATCTTTTTATATAAATCTTTCACGATATAGTAGAATACTATTAGATGACTAAATAAGATAAGCAAGCCTACCTGTATATACAAAATTCTTCGAATTTTGATATACAGGGACTTGTTAGGGGAAACCCCTAAGACCCCAAGCCCATCAAGATGGGCAAGTCAACAAAGTTGACTTAAAAGCAAAACCAAAAGCCTGTTAGTGGGATGTGTATATGCGAAATAAAACTAAAATTTTCAGACTCACAGAGTTACAGCTAGAACAACTTGAGCAGCACCTCGAAAAAGAGAACACGAATTTTACAGACTTCATTCTCTCTTTAATTCAAAGGGAAATCATGCAAGATGCTGTAACCGTAAGACGACCAGAAGAATATGAAAGGAAGCCTAGACTCAAAGTTAAAACAGTGATTGAAGTGGTTAAACGCTATCAAAAAACAGATCCTGCTTTACTGCTTGAGCTATCCAAAATCGGGAACAACTTAAACCAAATTGCACGAGCATTGAACATCATCAAAAATGCTGATCCGCAAGAGCAACGCAAGTTAGATATTTTCAGCATTTTTTCAGTTTTAAAAGGCATTCAAACCGAGTTAGAACAAGTATTTCCTGCACTTCCGAAAATCAGCAGACAAAGCCCTGAAAGGCTTAAAAAGCAATTGTCTTCGATACAGCTTGCTGAGGAGGATGAAAGTGCATATTAAATTTTTAAATCACGGTAAAGGATCGGCCGCACACGCTTCAGCGTATGTTTTAGATAAGTTCGATCATCTTGGCAATGTTCGGGCAGGTGTTGATGTTTTGCGTGGTGATGCGACTACATTTAACGCCATCTGTGACTCAAGTCCACATTTGTGGAAGTACACCAGTGGCGTGATCGCATGGTCAAAAGAAGACAGTCCGACAGATGAACAAATAAAAGAAGTCTTAGACGAGTTTGAAAAGCATGCTTTTTCGGGACTAGATCCCTCACAGTACCACCTTTTTGCCGTGCTTCACACAGACGATGACGGCTCGAAGCATATCCACGTTCTAGCACCACGCCTAGATATTCAAAGCGGTAAATCACTCAATATTGCCCCACCCGGCCATGAAAAGCATTTTGATTCTTTACGTGATTACTTCAACACAAAGTACCAGTGGTCACGCCCCGATGATCTGCTTTTGATGAAAACGACACAAGAGCCAAACTATGTCGCAAAACTCAACGCTCAAGCTAAAAATATTTTTACAGGTCAAGATCTTGAGGCGCTTACAAAAAAGCAGTTTGGCAAGCTCGTTGATAACTACGTACAAACATTTTTAAGGACTCTGACAGTAAAAAACAGAG
Source organism: Acinetobacter sp. SH20PTE14 (assembly GCF_021391555.1). Lineage (NCBI taxonomy): Bacteria > Pseudomonadati > Pseudomonadota > Gammaproteobacteria > Moraxellales > Moraxellaceae > Acinetobacter > Acinetobacter sp. SH20PTE14. The sequence continues at coordinate 7,700 of NZ_CP090069.1, forward strand.
CAGATATTGTCCAGTGTATTGAGCAACTGGAAGGAATCGCATCGGTCAAACAAAGTAAAGAATACTTAACTGCCACTTTGAAAAGTGGCAAAAGACATCGACTTAGAGGCGACTTTTATCATGAACAATTCGAAATTAACGCTTATTCAGAGCATCTCAGAGCAGCAGCAGAAAGCCGACCAACTACAGCAGAGCTTGCAACAGCTCTCCGAAACGCTGAAAACGTTCGAGATGACTATCGAGCAAAGCGAGAGACCTATCACCAACAGCACTATACTTTTAAACGAAGTACAGCAGACAACATCGGCCATAAAATCGCATCTCAGAGCGATTTTGACCGAAATAGGGAATCTATCACCCAAAGCCATAAAATCGCTAACAGCGAGCTATACGGAGCAAATAGACGCACTGCAAACGCAGTTAGCGAATATAGACCTATCGGAAATATCAAAAGTGAAATCGAGCATAGATTCGTTTTCAACCTCAATTCACGCTCTACAGGCTCAAGTCAACAAGCAGTTGCAGAGCCTCAGAATCGACGAAAAGCTCCTGCAGAACAGCATTCAACACCAAGTACAGCAAGCGATAGAGGGGCAGAGAGAGACAATAGAGAGTCAGTTGCAGAGCCTTTTGACGGAAAAATTGGGCAACCAGAGAGCAACACACATCCTATGGGGGATGATAGCTTTTGGACTGCTGATTCTTTTAATAATTTTATATCTAGGCTATCAAGCCAATACAAATTTAAAAACAATCAAAGCACAAGAGCAAATGATTCAACAGAATTCACAAGTGATTACAAACCAGATCAACTACTTGAAACAAATACGGAACTAGATCATGCAGACCGAAATCGACCAATTTTTGACAGAGCAAAACAGCTTATTGATGCAACAAAACAACTTGTTAGCCGAGCAAAACAAGGTTTTGAGTCAACAAATCGATTCATTAAAGACCATTTTGAGCGACTACAGCGAAGTCGAGCTGAGTCTAAAGAGCAAAATCAGCAATCTGAATACAGAGAAAGAAGCACAGCAAGCCTTAATTTTGACACTGAAAGCAGAGCTTTCAAAGCTAGAGCAGGGCAACTTTTCGGAGCAGTTACAGCAAGCATTTCAAGAAAACTTGAAGACCCAATTACAAACGCAATTAGCGAGAGCATTAAATCAACTGGATTTAAACAGCATTGTCAGCGACTTGGTGAAGATAGAATTAAGACCCATTCAAATGACAATTGGCACACAGCAGGCGGACATCGAGAAAGCACTCTCGAAAATCTTGCAATTGAAAGTACCCAACAACTTTTACGAAGATTTGGAGACGCAAAGCAAGCAGATCAATACGCTTGGGGAAACTGTAGAAAGATTAATAGCGTTAATCAACAACTTGAACGACTAGAAACCACAGTAGCGGAAATTCGACTCAAGCCAAAACCGGCTACGAATTTCAGTTACTTGCGAAGTGACGGTTATTACCCCGATTACGTTGGTTATCACAAAGAACTATGCGACAAGCAACAGGAGGCCTATAACAATAAAAACCCACTACAATTGATTGATTACATAAAGAAAAAATCTAAAAATTTAGAAACGTACATTAGCCGTGCACGTTCAAATATCCACGAATGGGAATACGATAAATTTGAGAAAATGATCAAAAATGACAATCAAATGCTGAAATATCTGAAATGTGAGAAGATTTTAGAGCCTCAAAACGACCATTTGAAACAGCAAAGAGAATCATATCAAGCGTGTTTAAAGAGTTTTGAGACTATTAAAAGTGATATTTACGAAATTAAAAATCCATTGCCTAGACAGAATACTTCTCAACAAACTTATGAACCTGAGCATAAACCAAAACCTAAAAATGATTTTGAATTAGATTTTTAATCTAATTCAGCAAAACAGTAATCAGAGGGGGAATGAGCGATTTATCTTTATGTCACTCACACTCCGTTCGCTTTGTTTTTTTCTTTTTGAACCTCACAGGTTTAAACCAAGCGAGTGTCTACGAGCGATTGAGCATCATAAAAATTTCAGCAACGCCTTTTCCCTGATTACAAACTCCCTTTTAATCTAAAACGGTAAGTACAGAGCATCCCGAATGGGTGCGAACTTTGGGGCTTTTGATCTTAAAAAAGCATGAGCATAGCGAATGCATTATCAATCTTTTTGCTCTTGGTTTTGCTTTTGAAACGACACGAGCG
>NZ_CP090070.1:0-9848 GCF_021391555.1 Acinetobacter sp. SH20PTE14
TGATAGTTTTGTTTTGATTTTATAAAGGTTTAATTATGGCAAAGATAATCTGTGTCGCTAATAGAAAGGGGGGAGTTGGAAAAACGACTCTCGCTACAAATCTAGCAGTTGCATTAAGCAACAAAGGGAAAAGTATTCTCATAGATGCTGATGAACAACAATCAGCTTTCAAATGGTCCAATCAACGTAATGATATTGAATGCCTAACTGTTCATTCGAACTTACTGGAACAATTAGAACAATTAGATAAGGACTATGAATATATCCTTATTGACGTTGCAGGACGTGATTCTACAATTTTCCGTGAAGCATTACTTGTATCAGACACTTTGATTATTCCAACGCAACCATCATTACTAGATCTAGAGGTTCTTACTTACATGCAAGAAAAAGTTAAGATAGCTAGAAAGACTAATGAAAACCTCAATGCTTATGTCTTAATTAATAGAGCTGCTGTAAGGACAACTGAATTAAAGGATGCAATAGAATTTATTGCTGATTTTGATCAGTTCAAATTGTTAAAAACAGTGCTCTTTGAAAGAAAACAATTCCGTGATGCTATTGTGGAATCTAAGTCAGTTACGGAAATGAATGCATCAAAAGCAAAAGATGAATTAAACCAGTTAATCATTGAATTGCTTTAAGTTTAAAAAGTAGAAATCTATCGTAGAAAAAGGGTGGTCCAATTGATCATCCTTTTTTTTGTTTTCTCTTAAAAAGAGTACCTATAATAAAAAGAGAAAAATTTCCTATACATTTGATAAATATAAAAAAAATGGTTTCTAAATTCTACATGGGAATGGCTAAATTCCTTAGGTTTTAGAAACACCTTTATATTTAAAAAACAAATACTTAGAGTCTAAATATCTTTCTATAGTAGAAGTAAAGAATACTAAAAGGCAGAAAAAGTAGAAAAACAATAACGTAGAAGTAAATTAAAAAAATCTAAAAAAAATAAAAAAGCATGTCATAAAATATTATAAGTATTTGTTTATTATAAATAAAACAATTTGACATGATAAAATAATTGCAAGTCAGACATTAAATTAAAATAATAATATATATATTATTATTCATATACTTATATCTATATTTATTTCTGACACGCTAACCTGACACGCTTTTTTAAAACTGGATTCGCTTTACCTGACATGAAAAAATCCATGTCAGTATCAGGTCAAATTGTGTGTCAGTATTTAACTTTTAATAAGATATTGATTTATTGATTTTATTTATTGGTAGTGGATTCGCTTTTGCTTTGGGACACGCTTTTTCAGGTTTATATATTTTTGATTTCTACTGTGATTTTTCTACTAAAAAAGCTTACTAAAAATATACCTTTTTTATGTATAAACTATTGTCCAAACTTATACAGAATAGTAAGATTAATATGCTTTTTTTAATTGGTGGTTAATGTATGGTTACTACATCGAGAGTAGAGTTTGTGAAGCAGTTGCCTTTCCTTACTGATCGGCAAATGTCCTTACTTCAATTTCTACATAGTTACCTTCGAGATCATCGCTATATGCCAACTCGCCGCGAGGTAGCCAATTTTCTTGAATTAAAATCAGATAATGCAACACCTTACTTGGTTGCATTGGAGAAGAAAGGTTATTTAAAGAGAAATGGAGAGAGGGTTAGGCGTAATCTTGAATTAACCCCAACAGCTTATGAAAAGTTGGAACTGGAATCTGAAAATGATTTTGAAAAAGGCACTGTAAACTAAATTGAAATGCTAGAAATGGAAAACCCGCTACTGTTGACGCAGTAACGGGTTTTGAAAATAGGTTATCTAACTTGTCGGCTAGATAAATCTATTTTCGCACATTTATATGCATGTTTCAAATCCGTAGCTTGTACGTTATTGAGTGAGATTTGTTGTGCGAACTTTAAGTGAAGAACGATTATGTAATCAGATCTTATATAAAGAACTGGTAGAAAACAGTCGTCATCAAGTTGAATTGTATGGGGTTAGAAACTCCCAGTCTAAGACTTCGATCTATACAAAACAGGGTCTTGTAACTACCTGTTTGAGAGTGATTTCAGAAAAATTCAATCCTGATTTTGATGATTCACCCGTTGATTTCTTTCATAAAGACTTTGAAAAAAACGAAGCTCTTATTCTTAGTTATCTAAAAGAAAATTATAACGACTCTAGGTTTAGAAGCCTTAAATGGGCTTTTAATTTTATTGTTGAAGATGTTCTGCAATACCACAATACAAAATATTGGTTACGTCCTGACAATCAAAGATTCCCACTTTATGAAAATCCTGTGGATCGACTCTTACATTGCATGAATTTAGTTATTGAGGTGAATCATCCTCATTACGTTAAGAAGAAAAATAAAACTCTGAAAAAATATGCCTTAATTGCACATGAAATTAATAAGTATTGTGGGGCAGACTATCTTACAGAGCACATGATTTTTTTATATTACGCTAGGAAAAGAGTACCTGACTTTGTGATAGAAGAACGTGAGTCAGGATTCTTTAAAAATCGAAACTGTAAGCCAAGAATTGTTTTAGAAGCAATTGAAAATCTGTCTGTTGCACCATCAGGATACTTAATGGATCTCTTTCCAGTAAAAGCAACACCTGATGCTGATGACTTGAAAGAAGGAAACATTAAAAAAGGCAGAGTACATAGAAATTTTAGACCACCTTTAAATATGCAACTTGTTACGGCTCATTTTCGTGATGAGTTATATACTTATTGTTCTTATAAAACTGAACCACTTTCAGATAAAGAACGGAATCAAAAGTGGATTAGACGAGAAAATGAGCATTATGATGAAACCAAAGCTCATGAATATGAAACCGTTTTAACTGCCACCAAGCCAACATCTTTAGCGGTATATGATCCTAAATGGTATATACCCTCATTAGGTAAATTGGTTTCTTCTTTCGTTTTAATATTGAAAGAAACCCATGAACTCAAACTACTTAGTGTTGATGAATATACCCTTTTCAATTTAAGCCAACATAAAATTGTTAGAAAAGTCTTTTCCAAAATATTAAAGGAAAAGGAATTTATTACAGTTGCAGATCATGTAGTCATTCATAATTTATCTACTATGTGGAAGCCTGACACTTGCTTCTTTTATGAATATGCAGATGAGGTTTTTTCTGAAAGATATAACCTTACAAAAGAAGAAATTTTAAAACTTGCTCATGAAAATTATCGTGAGTTAAAGAAAATTTCAAAAGAATTAGAGGATTATATTCAGGTAAGTGATGATTCACACAAAGTAAGGAACAGGGGGATTGTTGAGTTAGATATTCCTGCTATGTACGTTTTTGACATGCTGGATGCTGCACAGAAAGATATTCAACTCTATAAAACACGCTCTCATGATAAAACTATTAGGCTCAATTTTTTAAATACAATTCGTGATACAGCACTCGTAATGTGTTTAATGGAAATACCATTAAGAGCTAGAAACTGGTCTAACATGAAACTTGGGTATCACCCAAACTCTGAATGTATTTATAAAGATGAAAAAACAGGTTTATATGTCGTTCGTATTCCTAAACATTGTTTTAAAAACTTTAAACAAAAGATTATTCCTGACAATTTTAAATTAACACTTCCAAAAGAAGTTACTGAGCATATAGATCTCTACGTTAATGAAGTTCGTCCACTTTTTTTAAATGATGTAGAAAGCAAATATTTTCTTATTTCTAGTATGGGAAATAAGCTTGATGTGGATGACTTAGGACATTCTCTCCGATTATTTACAAAAAAATTTGGCAACCAAAAAGTGAAAAAAGGCGGGATCGGTATTCACTTTTTTAGGGATATTGTTGCCACTACATTCTTGAAAAAGAACAAAGGTGGGTACTCTTATGTTGCCTTCCTTCTGCTTGATAGTGAACGAATGATTAGAGAGCACTATGGTCACTTGAAGCCTGATGATGCGTTTGAAGACTGGCAAGAATACAAAAAACAACTTCTTCAAGGGAAAAAAGAAAAAGGGGAAGCAGTATGAGTAATGTAGATATGAAGCTCATTGCTTCTCAACTTAAAGATAATGTTGAAAGGGTTGTCCAATATCTTTATCCCAATGGGAAAAAGATAGGAAATCATTGGGTCAGTGGTGATGTTTATGATAGTCCTGCAAGTGGCAATGGTAGCTTTAAAATTGCTTTGTCAGGTAAGTATCGAGGCGTGTGTAAAGATTTTAATGGTGATGATGTTGGATTCGATCTATTAGATGCTTGGCATAAGAGATTTAATATTGATAAGAAAACTGCTGCTCAACAAGCGGCACAGTTTCTAGGTATGGTTGTTACTCAGCCTATTACCCAATCTAAACCAAGTGAAACTCAGCGAAATGATATTTCTAAAACAAAAAAAGCCAAGCCTAATCAGCAGAATTGGACTCAAAAATTAGTATCACGATTGAAGTCTAATACTCATGCCATGCGTTATTTGGCATCTCGTTCCTTGAAATGGGAAACGATTGAGGAATTTAAACTTGGCTTGAGTATGCCTTACAAAAAACAGGATGGTACTGTTTCATCTGATGCTTTGACCTTCCCTATTCGATTAGAAGATGGTTCTTTCAGCAGTGTTAATGGCTATTACTGTATTCCAAATGTGACATTAAACCCTACTGACAAAAATGGTTGGATGAAGGGAAAACCGCAAGTTTATTTCACTCATGCTTATCGCAAGCAAACTAAAATTTTTGTTTGTGAGGGTATAAAAGATGCATGGATTGTATATCAATATTTAAAAGAAAATGATCTCCTAAATGAGATCCTTGTGTGTTCAAGTACACACGGTTCAGCTATTCCTGATGCAATGACAAAGGAAGGCTTTTGGGCGAGATTCGATAAAATATATTTAGGTCATGATCATGATAGCGCAGGAGATCGGATGGCTGAAAAGCTATCTGAATTAATCTTGAAGGATTGTTACCGTGTTAAATGTCCTTCTACCTATGCTTCTGCGAAATATCATGCTGATGGAACAATAAAGCATGAAAGTGAATGGGGTGCAGACTGGACTGACTTTTTCAAAAGTGATGGTTGCTTTGAAGAATTTTTATCTTTAATGGATGAAGCACAGATCTGTTCAACCAAGATTGATTTAGCTGAAACAAGTCAAAATCTAGTAATGGAAGGCAGATTTAATGTTGCACCAGTGGAAATTAATGGTGCTTATATAAATGGTCGCATGTATTACCCTGTTCAAACTCTTGTTCGGAAAAAAGAGGTTGATGAATATGGTATGGAGTATTTTTCCGAACGCTACGAAACAGTTGTTGTGCGTTCTGATGCGACAGTACATAAAGCTGTAAAATCACCTGCCCCAAGAGGAACACCCGATTCAGAACGTGTGATTAGATTGTCTGACGGAACTCTGATCCGTTCTGAGCCAAGACCTAATGACTTTGGTACATGGAAATGGCATAACATCGAAGCCTATCTTAATGGCAAAGCTAAAATTAGAACGATAAGTGAGATTTTTGATGATGTGTATAACGCGCTGAGAAAGTCAGTATGGCTTCCAGTTAAAGAGGATTATGTGATTCTATCCCTAACTGTATTAGCTACTTATGTTCAAAATGTTTTCGAGTCAGTACCTATTATTTTCTTGAATGGTATGGCGGGTACAGGTAAGTCCCAAACAGGCATTATCATGTCTAAGCTATCTTGTAATGGTTCAGTAATTGGTCAGGTTTCAGCAGCTACAGCAGCACGACATATTGATGCAGCGAGAGGATTTGTTGTCTTCGATGACTTAGAAGGTATAGCCAGTAAAGGCGGCAAAGATAGTGGTCAATTTAGCGAGTTAGTGCAGGCTCTTAAAGTTTCTTATAACAAGAGTACAGCCGAGAAACTTTGGACTGATGTGAAAACAATGAAGACTGAACGCCTGAACTTTTTCGGTATCAAATTAATTAGTAATACATCGGGTGCAGATGACATTTTGAGTACACGTATGTTGAGGGTTCAAACTCGACACATGCCCGATTCAGAAAAAGGAAAAATCAAAAAATTAACCGCGTATGACTTCAATTCTATTGAAGCCATACGCCAAGAGCTGCATTCTTGGGGCTTCATGAAATGCACAGAGATTGAAGAAAGATCATCCCTATTTACTGATAAATCGGGACGTTTCGATGAAATTGCCTTGCCATTACGAGTCATTGCTCAGATGGTTGGTGACGAATGTAGTCAAGAACTTGAAGTGGCATTATCTAAGCAACGTACTGTTGTTATTGAAACAAATGATCCTATCGAAACCCTTAAAGAAGCGGTCAAGAATCTGATTAAAGAAGGCTTCATACGATTCACTGTTACCCAGGTCATCCTAGAATTGCGTACTCTACTGGATGAAAATTTTGGATCTGATATGACTAACTCTATTCCTGAATGGCAACGTCCTGAATGGGTTGGTCGTCAGTTAAGGACTCTTGGCTTACTTGATAATATTGATCTAGGGCGTACAACATTCTATGGAAAACGCCTGAAAGTCATGCAGTTTAATGATCATGCAATCAATGAAGTAATTGAAGAATTGGGTGCAACAATCGACTTACAGAAAGACCCATTTGATTTCTGCAAAGGATGTTCTTCATGTCCATATTCTAATAGTCACTGTGAATTTAAATCACATAGATTACAGCAAGAGCAAAGGGATAAAATCAGGTATAACTAATAATAGTAATTATCTATTTCACCTGCTAAATAAAACAATGGATAGTTGTGTAAATACAACTATCCATTGTTTTATTTGTTATTGCATACTATTGATTTAAAACACCTATTATTGATTGTATTAATTCAATTAAAACCATATCATATTCAATAATATATTTGAAAATGTGGCTGTTATGAGTCTATATGAAACTTTAAAAAATGTGAAAAGTGAAGAAGATGTAAAAGATGCCTACATAAAAGCTTTAGGCTTAAAAGGTTTCACGAAAGGCTTGATTGATATTCAAACTAAAGAAATTTGGTTTGAAGCAAAAGATACTGGAAGACATAGTACCTATGCGATGTTCACCCAACTTTTACACTATGTCCAGCAATCATTAAATCGTGGTGAAAGTGTCCCCCCTTTTTTAGCAGTAATTGATACTGAAAAAGCTGCAATTATGAAAAGCAGTGATGTAATTCCTTTCTTAGAAAAAAAGACAATTAAATGGGGGAAATCTGCAAGTCAATACACACAAGAAGCTTTAGAAACTATCTCTGTCTATATTGGCACTTATTTTGTCTCCTTTAAATTATCCACTCATGAAGATGAATTTATCTCGACTGTTAAGGCAGCAATAAAATCAGGCGATATTATTCGTATCCACATAACACCTGATAACTTGAAACAGGTATTTGATAAGTGGGTGAATATGATTGGCAGGGAAATAGAAAGTGTAACTGAGGATAATTATGCGCTTTTATTTTTTGCCGATATTATGAATGATGGAACTGTAAGTACTCATAAAGATTTACCTGCAAAATTGTTGTTCATGGATAACAAGCCAACATTTATGTTGAATGGAAAATTATATGAATTAGGAAATCATGAAGGTTATCGAAGATTTTGGGCGATATACCATAGACCACCAAAAGAAGAATATCGAAATTACCTCCTTGAACGTAGAGATAGCCTGATTCCTGTTGATGAAAGGAATTTCAAGGGTGCATTTTATACACCGTTAAATGTTGTTGATAAAGCCTATGAAAAACTAGAAGAAACTTTAGGAAAAAATTGGCAGAAAAACTATGTTATATGGGATATGTGCTGTGGTGTAGGAAATCTAGAAGTTAAGCATTCTAACCACCGTAACATTTTTATGAGTACATTAGATCAAGCAGACATTGATGTTATGAAAGCATCAAAAACATGCGTTGCAGCAACAAGATTCCAATACGACTACTTAAATGATGATATTACTGATGATGGGCAAATTGATTACAGCCTGACAAATAAAGTTCCCAAAGAGCTACAAACCATCATAAAAGAAGGTAAGAAAAAAATACTGATTCTAATTAATCCCCCTTACGCCGAAGCAACTAATTCAGATAACGTAGCTGCCAATGCAGTAGATAGCAAGAGTAAAACAGGCGTTTCAAAAACGAAAATGACGAGCCTAATGTCGGATTATGGATATGCAAGCCGAGAATTATTTGCACAATTTTTAGTACGCTTAGAACAGGAAATACCGAATGCTACGGTAGCAATGTTCAGTACACTTAAATATGTAAATGCATCAAATTTTGAAAAATTTAGATCAATTTGGAATGCCGAATTTCAAAATGGTTTTATTGTTCACAGCAAAGTATTTGATGGTTTAAAAGGTGACTTTCCAATTGCTTTTTTAATTTGGAAAACAAATGAAAAAACAGCTAAGAGAACTCCTATTACTGAAATTTCAGTAGAGATTTTAAATAAAAATGCAGAACCAATTGGTGAGAAAAGTTTTTATAATTTACCTAAAAATATTTTTTTAAATGCATGGTTGCCACGAATAAAAACAAATACTACCAATATTCCTTTAAAAAATGCTGTTCATCCACAAACAGGTAAAGCAAAAGTTACTTCTTGGGTTGAAGAAGCAATTGGATATTTTTGGTGTAATGGCAATGATATGCAACAAGCTAAACAGACTGCATTATTGTCATCTGTATTTAGTGCAGGAAATGGATTTTATGTAACACCTGAAAATCTTTGGAAAGTAGCTATAATTTTTTCTGTTAGACAGCTAATTCAGCATACTTGGATAAATCATAACGATCAATTCTTGCAACCCACAAAAGAATTGACAGAAGAATTTCAAATTGATTGTCTAATATTTATGTTATTTCATGGAAAAAATCTAACTGCTGGTGCAGAGGATCTTGAGTGGGATAATAGAAAATGGGCAATAGTGAACCACTTTATCCCATTTACTGAATCAGAAGTTAACAGTCCTGACAGATTTGAAAGTGACTTTATGGTGAACTATTTAAGCCATAAAGAGTTCAGTCCAGAAGCTCAAAAAGTATTAAACGAAGGTAAAAGACTTTGGATTAAGTATTTCAAACAAAAAGACAATCACACAATAAAAGAAGAATATAAATTAAATCGCACTGATGTTGGTTGGTATCAAATACGAAATGCTCTTAAAGCAAGAAATACTAATGGAGAAGGTATCCCTACATCATTTATTAGTTTTGAAAACTCTTATAAAGATTTAAGCGATAAACTCCGACCTATGGTTTATGAGTTAGGCTTCCTTAAAGAATAAGTTAGTTCTAAACACAAAAGAAGGTTGATTTATTTCAACCTTCTTTTTTTTAATAGATAAAATAGTTTCATATGTAGTTGTATTGATAGTTGTATTGGTAATTTCACTATACAACTATACTTAGTGTGTAATAGAATTGATTTTTTATATCAAATGACTCCATTTAGGGATTAGATATGTCTGAAAATAGATTTGCTAAAGCTAGACAGAATAAGGAGTTTACACATATTGATGTAAACTCTGACGCTAAAGACTCAGCAAGTACTCTCCCATCCAATAAAATTGTAACTAGAAATAAAAGTGTGGTTCTTCTTGAACCAAATAAATTACCAGTTTCAACAAGATCACGAACAAAGAATGGTAGAAACCTCACTATTCCTTTGTTCGTGGAAGAACTAAATATTATTGAAACAGCAGTAAATATATTGGGTCAAAAAAGTGATACCTCTATAAACAATTTCATTCGACAAACCATCCTCGATAAATGCAAAAAAATCATAGGTAAAGAGGAATATCAAAGAATGTTGAATCAGCAGTTGAATGTGATCAAAACACCTAAAGAAAAAAACTAAGGTCTGTATAAAACAAAACTATTAATACAACTAT
>NZ_CP090071.1:0-8008 GCF_021391555.1 Acinetobacter sp. SH20PTE14
ATTTCATTCAAAAGTGGACGTTGCGACAGGGGAAACCCCTGTACCCCATGACCTCGCTTTAGCATGGTCAGCAACTTTTTCAAAGTTGCAAAAATCAAAACCACGGTATGCAGAAATTTAGGTTTTTAAAGTGGCAATTTTTCATTTGAATGAAAGCAACATCTCACGAAGTGACGGACGTTCAGCCGTTGCTTGTGCTGCTTATCGTGCCTGTGAAAAATTAGAGGATCTGACTTTTGGAAAGACTCAGGACTACACTAAAAAAAAGGGACTTGAATACAAAAATATTTATGCACCAGAACATACCAATACAAAACTTTTAGACCGTCAAACACTTTGGAATACAGTAGAAAAAAAAGAATTCAATGCCAATGGCTCAATGAAAGCCAATGCACGACTCGCCAAAGAATATATCTGTGCTTTACCACATGAATTAACAGATGCAGAACGCATAAAAATCGTTGATGACTTTTGCCGAGACTTTGTGAACAAGCACAATGTTATTGTCGATGCCTGCATCCATGCACCACATGAACATAACGATGAAACCAATAATAAAAACTATCACGTACACATGATGTTCACGACCAGACTCATCAATGAAAAAGGCGAATTAGGAAAGAAACAAAGAATCTTCAACGACCATGGTCCCGAGATCCTGAAGGACAGCCGAGCAACTTTTGCCAATGTTGTAAACACAGTATTGGAAAATGCCGGACTAGACGAACGCATCGACCACCGGAGTTACAAGGATCAGGGCTTAGACTTTCTTGAACCCACTCATCATGAAGGGCATGAAGCTACAGCACTTCGCAGACAATATGATGAGGAACAAAAAAGACCGCTTGACGAACGTAACACTGAAATTGTGCTACCAAGAATTGCACTTGAAAATGAAGCCATCAAAGCCAAAAATTTAGATGCTGCACGAGAATACCAACAGATCATCAAGGGCCTTGATCAAGAAATTATTGTTCCAAGTCGATTAGAAGATCAGATTACCCAACTAGAGAACGAACTTCAGTTAACCGAAGCAGAAGAAAAAGAGCTTTTAGCAGAATTAGAACATCTCAACCTAGAAGAAGAACGCCTGCAAGAACAACAGGTTCAACAGATTGACAACGCATATGATGACTTCATTCGTTGCCAGGATATTTATGCAGAATTTGCTAGTCAGTTTTACACCATTCAAAGCAATGCTGCTAATAATCAAAAACAGATTGAATCAAATCTCACCAAGACAAAACGATGGTTAGCAGAAAACAAAAGCGATTTTTACCTACGTAACGATAATTTGTTTTATGACTCTTACCATCATACTTACAGAGATATAAAAAAACCTGATTTTTATGCGACTGAAAAATCAGTAGAACAGGCAAAAAATGAGAACTGGAGAGAATACGCAACCGAGGTCGAACAACTTGCTAAAGAATACGATATTGAGAATGTCGTCAAACGCTTAGGCCAATGCTCAGAGATACTGGAAAATAATGGGATTGAACGACCAACGATAAAACCCACTTTCTGGCAAAAGCTAAAACGAGAGTACGTTCACTCTTTCGATACCCTGCATGATTTTAATGATGATATGAAACCTATCCTTGTCGAAAAACGGGCAGATGATCTCAAAATTGAACAAGAAAGAATGCAGCAAGTACGCCAAGCGGAAGTGGATCGCCAACGAAAAATTGAAAATGATCGCAGAGAAAGTGAATTTAGAGAGCAATTACGTAAAGAACGAGAGCAAAGAGAACAACGCTATGAACAAGATAGACGCGAACGAGAACATTTGGCATTTCTAAGACGGCAAGAATTGGAAAAACAGCAAAAAAATGAGCCTAAAAAACCAGAAAATGAAAATAAAAACGATTACCGACCTTGGTGAATGCTGTTTAAACGCAAAAAAATAGGGTTTTTAGCGATGTTTTGCTAAACCACAGTAGATTTATAGTTGAGTTAAGAAAAAACTCTTAAATCGCAAATGAGAGCATTTAGCGAGTGTCTACGAGCGAACTACAGGGATCTAAATTTTTTCACTTGTTTTTCCCTGATTACAGGCTCCCCTGTGTATCAAGAACTCAGAATCAGAGCATCCCGAATGGGTGCGAACTGATTACGGTGGCTTTATGTCGAGCGAAGCGAGTGAAAAAGTTCTATGAGCGAAGCGAATTCCTAGTTGCTTTTCTTTTTTAAAAAGTCACGAAATTTTAAGCCAAAAATTGCCCCTACGAACTGAGCGAAAGCGAAGTTCAATAGAGTTTGAGCGTAGCGAAAACCAAGGGCAATTTTTCATTCCCTGGGCTTTTAATTATTTTTAAAGTTTTTAAATGCTTTTAGGTAAGCTGAAAGCCTTGTAAATAAAGGCTTCTAGACTTCATATGACTACGTTTACCTACCAATATGACTACGTTTACCTACCAATATGACTACGTTTACCTACCAATATGACTACGTTTACCTACCATAAGTCTACCTTGTTTATCTTGTAGATTTAACCACGTTTACCTTGCATTAATCTACAGATTTATTAATATAGACTTATATTCATAACTAATAAGATAGATAAATAAAGTGCGGGATTTAGTAGTTAAAGATAATGCATTAATTAATGCGAGTTATAACTTAGATTTAGTAGAACAGCGTTTAATCTTATTAGCTATTGTTGAAGCAAGAGATAGTGGTCGAGGCATTAATGCCAATGATCCATTAGAAGTCCATGCTGAGAGCTATGTAAATCAATTTAATGTTGCAAGACAAACAGCGTACCAAGCGTTAAAAGATGCTTGTAAAGATCTATTCGTACGCCAATTTAGCTATCAAGAAATCAATAAGAGAGGAAATGTAGAAAATGTTTTAAGCCGCTGGGTCAGCGAGATTAGATATATCGATGATGAAGCAACCGTGAAGTTAATATTTGCTCCTGCAATCGTCCCACTTATTACACGTTTAGAAGAGCAATTTACTAAATATGAATTACAACAAATTAGTAATCTCAGCAGTGCGTATGCTGTGCGGTTATATGAATTGTTAATAGCTTGGCGCAGTACAGGCCAAACTCCTATTATTGAACTAGCAGAGTTCAGGAAAAAAATAGGTGTTCTTGATGATGAATATACAAGAATGGGGAATTTCAAAGACCGAGTATTAAATTTGGCTATTGCTCAAATTAATGAACATACAGATATTAAGGTCCAATGTCAGCAACATAAAAAGGGACGTAATATTTCTGGCTTTTCATTTACCTTTAAACAGAAAAAAGTCGTTATAGCTAACAATAAAAAGCAAACTACTCTTGAGATTTTCTCAAAATTTACTGATGCGCAGCGACATTTTTTTGCTAATAAGCTATCTGAGCTTCCAGAAATGAATAAATATTCTCAAGGTACTGAAAGCTACTCGCAGTTCGCAGTTCGAATTTCTGAAATGCTAAAAGATCTACAAAAATTTGAGGAGCTACTGCCATATCTAGAGAAAGTAGGCTTTAATGCAAAATAAACTTCATGTTTAGATCGGATGTTCATATGAACATCCCTGTACACGTACTGAGGGACACCATTGAACACAACAAAATTCAGCGTTATGGACGCCAGTAAAGCCTTTAAAAAGTCTAGAACAACAATTTATGAAGCTATAAAAAATGGTGAATTATCAAGGGATAGTGATGGACTCATAGACCTATCGGAATTAATAAGAGTTTATGGAAATCCAACTGGTGTTCAGTCCAGTACACGTATTGAACAAGTCCAGAAGGATGCACCTGTACGCATACAGTCCGAAATCGAAAATGTTCTAAAAGATCAGATTACTTTACTTAAAAATCAGTTAGATTTAGCAAATCAAAGAGAAAAGTCTTTGATGCAACATATTGAAGATCTAACTCATAGAATTGAGTTTAAAGGCACCTTAGAACAGCCAAAACAAGAAAATACTAATAAGCTAAATGAATCTACTAATCTAAATATAGCAACAGATCCTCGGCCAGAGATTGAGTCGAACTATGACGCATTGACTACTCCTGGGGAAGACAACAAGCGTATACCTATTCCTAAACACGTTGAACCGGAACCTAAAAAAAGGGGATTATTGGGCCGTTTAGCTCGGGCAGTTTTTACAGATGAGTAAGGTTTTATTGTTGTTTTTAGCTAAACAAAAGTGTGGAACATTGCTTGTTTATTGAGCGTGGAACGTGAGTAATCATTAAAAAAGCCCAAGTACACATACTTGGGCTTTCAACATCAATATAAAACTATGATTTATATCGAATAAAAAACAGTATTTCGTATAACGCGTATTATGTTAATTTTAGGAGATCTATACAATTCTGTACTTTTTCACAATCATAGAAAAAGCAAATAAAATACTTATCCAAAATAAATAATCAATAAAAAAATTGAGAAAAACAAATTGATCCATGCCGATGAAAATAAATAAAGGATTGATACTTATACTTCCGACTGGAGAGGTTTCACCATCTATAAGGAACTGTAGAGGAAATCCCCCAGCTATGACTTCAACTTCTCCAAGCTTATCTACAACTATGCGGTCAACTAATATATTTTTTTGATAAAGCAAAGATACGTAGGTCAAAATAATTGCTAAGAAATTAAAATATAAAAATTTTTTCATAATTTTATCTCATATATCTATTAATTTTAACAATTTTTAATCAGAGCCTTTTGGAATAATTTGCTTTAATTTCTCTATTATGATTTTATCAAAAAATTCCTTTAATATGAAAAGATTAGAATTTATTTTATTAAGTTTACTTGCAGCCTGTAGTCCAGTTACAGAAAAAATTGAATCAAATATAGTTGTTCCACGTATTCAATATACGGGGGGAGCAGATAATGCAAGTTATAGTGAGGCTAAGCTTATTAGGGAAGGTAAATGCCTATACCTAGAACATGCTGATGGATCTAAAGTTCTGCCAATTTTTGCTACAAAAACTCTAGATTGGGATATGGAAACTAAGAGCCTAAAAGTAGATTCGGATACTTATTTTTTAGGTGATAAAGCAGCATATGGAGGCGGAGAATCCTATCCTCTAGAAAAAAATAATTATTCTTGGATAACTGAAGTAGATCCTAGCTGTGATACCTCAAAAGTTATAGTTATTAGTCGACTCATAAGACCAATTGAACAGAACTACCAAAATGAAGAATAGCCTATTTTACTGTCTTGCATTAGTTTTAATTATAGGATGCCAACCATTAGAAAAGAATGGATATATTTCTATTAAAAATTGGACCAATGCCCCAATCACAGATCTTAAAATAACTTATATCAGTGCTCAAAAAACTTATAGCTTAGGTACTCTTTATCCTTATTCGGAATATAAATACGCCATCAACTATGAGCAGCATAATGAGGATTCAATAATCTTTTCATATGTAGATAAAAGTCATAAAAAGA
Source organism: Acinetobacter sp. SH20PTE14 (assembly GCF_021391555.1). Taxonomy (NCBI): domain Bacteria; kingdom Pseudomonadati; phylum Pseudomonadota; class Gammaproteobacteria; order Moraxellales; family Moraxellaceae; genus Acinetobacter; species Acinetobacter sp. SH20PTE14. The sequence continues at coordinate 5,413 of NZ_CP090071.1, forward strand.
TTAATCAAGAAGTAGCTACATATGCAGCCAAATATGATAGGAGAATTTATGAAATAATTATTCAATAGAATATAAATTTATATAGAAATTACAATTACTAATTGAACGAAAGAGCTTCTATTTGAAGTTTCAAAAACTGGAGTTTTCCACCAATCTAACCTCCATTTAACATAATGGCGGTTATACGAAACTTAGATGTAAGCCCAAAGTAGAAATGTCCGGTTTCTCCAAAGTAAAAATGTCCGCTTTTAGAATATGCACTTTTGCAATTTTCTTATGTTCTTAAAAAAAATAGTTCTAATTAGTACAATAATAACTAGTAGTCTTGCTCTTGCATATGATCCTACAACGCCTTCATATTATTTAACGAAAGAATTGTGATGTGTGCAGAATATTATGCAGACTGTATTGATGTCTATGGGTCTGCTGGTAGCGGTGGAATGTCAGAGTGTGGAAACTCTTTAAATACATGCATCACTACAGGTGATTGGAATCCACCAAATCTTCCTGTACCATCATCGGATAGATTATTAAACCTTTTTAGTTCAGAAACTAGAGAAGCTACAACAAGATATACCACGGCCTAATAAATCAGGATCTCAATGTAATATGATTGGGATCCTTACCAACATATATAGAAGAGAAAAATGGATCAATTAAAAAAAATAAATGATGATTTGTATCAAGCTGCAATATTATTAGACAGTATTCCTAGTAAGATTCAATCAGATCCATCACTAGAAAATAGAGAAAATATCTTACTGATAGGAAAAGCTCTCAGTCATATTTTTGAACTCCAAAATAATATTTATAAAATTCGCCCTGATTTAAAAAATAATAATCAGTAATAACAGTTATTTATAGTATTTTTTAAGAAAGATAGCGGCTCATTTGAGAATATAAAAGTAATATTCTATTTGTAATAGTTTCTCTGAAATTAACATAATACGGATTATACGAACTAGCCACGTAATGCAACTTGCATTACAATATTCCTATGCATTCAATAAATGGGAAAAATAATGGCTACTGTTAACTTCAGGGTCGATGAAGCCCTTAAAGAAAAATCTTATTCAGTTCTAAGAGAACAAGGTATTGCACCTACTGAGTTTTTTACAAATGTCCTTGAATACATTGCAGCGACTGGGAAACTCCCTGTACAAAAAGCCTTACTCTCAGAAGAGGATACCGAGCTATTAGCGATTGTTCGTAAACGTATTAATGATCCTAAAGAAATGTTTGAGGAAATTACTTTAGATGACTTATAAGCTTTTACGTCATAAGGACTTCACAGCTGAATGGGAAAAGCTTCCTAGTGCTATAAGAGATCAATTTAAGAAAAAACTTGCCAAGGTCATAGAGCAGCCACATATTCCAAAGAATATGCTTAGAGGTGATCTTGCAGGTTGCTACAAAATTAAATTATTAAAGGCTGGAGTCCGACTAGTTTATCAAGTTAAAGATGATCAGGTAGTTATCTTGCTCATTACGGTTGGGAAACGAGCTGACAGCATAGTTTATGACGAAGCGAAAAAGCGCATTAAAGACTAAAAATGGGAGCTTAGAGCTCCCATTTTTGACTTCGCATAACGTGTATTATGTTAATTTTAGAAATAAGTCACCTATAAATTTTGCTTTTATATAAACGACTAAATTAGGTCTATTAGTAATACTCCCTAATAATTCATAATCATAATTCGTCTTTTTAATAGATACATTTAAAGTTTCATTTATAGCTTTTTCTATACTATTATCATGTTGTTTTATAATAACTTTCGATTTTTGATTAATGATTTCACCTTGAAAGGAAAATGCATAGTTTCCACCATTTATTATATTATTTTGTACTACAAAAACTCCATTACCAAAATCATTAAAATTATCTTGAAATTCAAGGAAGTAAATACCATCTCGCATTCTTAAAATACCAGTTCAACAAAGTGAGTGTTTTATATATTTTACGCCAATTTCAACTTTAAATAAGCTTTTAGTTGTTCAAACAAATTGAGCTACCTCTCCTGTAATACAAACATTAGCATTTCATAGTAGTTAACCTTTATTTAACATAAAATCTCTTATATGAAATTTAGAACTTATCCCTTAAAAAGATCATTAAAAAGCTCTTTATCTTTCTGTCTATTTTCTTCTGTCTTACTTTCCGCACTTAAAAACTGCTCAAAATCAGCCCATTGATGTTTAAAAGATTCATCATTCTTAAATTTATTCAAAACCCAAGCGCCAAGCAAAATTTTCCGTCTAGTTTCATTTTTCCGTTCTTGAGCTTTGGCTTCACTTAAAAGTTTTTGCTGCTTAAGTTTAAGCTCATTCTGTTTCTGTTTTGCCTGTTCTAAGATCTGCTCTTGTTCTTTTTTCAAATACTCAATTTGCTCTTGTAGAGATAACTTCTTCTGCTGTGCTTTAGTGAGCTTCTTTAAAACTGCATCTTTCTTTTCTTGAATATCTGACATAGTATTAAACCGTGATGATCAATAATCAAACATCATCATAGAGTCAAAAAACAAAGCGAGCAATATCAAACGTAGCGAAGCGGAGTTTTCCCGGAATGAAATGAAGGGCGCATTTACCCACTTTTATC
>NZ_CP090072.1:0-3939 GCF_021391555.1 Acinetobacter sp. SH20PTE14
ACAGGTAAATCGGCAATACTTAAGGGATGAGTCATTTTTTTAAATGACCGCCCTTAGGGTGAGTATTGCCGAAACTCTCTCAACCGTTCACCAAAGCCAAAGGGCTTGCCCGACGCTTTGGGGGCGAGTTGAGAAGTTGAGAGCATTTGTTTTTATATATTAAGAATAATTATTTTAAAAAAACTATTACTGAAAAGAGTTAACAACGGTTGTGGGCAAAGACTTTTCCTGTGCATCAAACCTGTGTGTAACTCAACGTATAAATCTATGATTTATGCGGAGTTATGCATAGTGTTTGTGCATAGATCAGAAAAGGCGGTCGCTTGCGATTGTCCATAATCTTGTAACGACTTATCCAATACCGATCTAATCACAGATAGCCTTTGATCACATGCAGCCAATATTCTAGCGAATCTTGTCGGCCTGTAATCAACATGCTATTATGATTAGAAGCCAGCATACACAAAGGGGACTTCGTCCCTTTTGTGCTACTGGGATCAGGGGCTTCACCCCCGACACCCCCGAAAACCGCCCAAAGAGAAAAATCATAGATTTTTTCTTTGTACGGTTATGAACCGAGGATCTGATTTAGGCATGACCAAAAAAGAAATAGTGAAAAGACAAAAGGAAATCAAAATCCGTTTAACTGATGAAGAACATCAAGCCCTTTTAGACCGATGTACTACAGCTAGCCTTGCAAGTTGGATGCGTGAAACTTGTTTAAGTGAAAAACGTACAAAGCAAAGCAAAGTCATTGAAGTAGACCCAAAATTATTAAGACAACTTGCAGGCATTGGAAATAACCTAAATCAGATAGCTAGATTGGTTAATCAGCAAAGTAAAACAAGTTCAGCAATAGACCGTATAGCAATAATCACAGCTTTATCAGGTATAGAGCGAGAGCTTCAGAGATTGCACAATGATCATAAAAATACATAGTCGTGGTGCAGGTTCGGGGCGTGGTCCCGTGGATTATTTACTTGGTAAAGACCGAGATCGGGAAGATGCAAGGCTAGACCGTGGCGACCCTGAACAAATGATTCAATTGATTGACAGCACTAACTTTTCTCAAAAATATACATCGGGTGTTTTATCGTTTGCAGAACGTGATTTAGACGAACACCAAAAGCAACAGATCATGGATAGTTTTGAACGTGTATTGATGCCAGGTATAGATAAAGATCAATACTCAATTCTATGGGTACAGCACCAAGATAAAGACCGCCTAGAGCTTAATTTCGTTGTAGCAAATGTGGAGCTTCAAAGCGGTAAACGCCTACAGCCTTACTACGACAAAGCAGATCGCCCACGTTTAAACGCATGGAAAGACCTAGTAAATGATCATTACAAGCTACATGACCCTAATGACCCTCTAAATAAGCGTGAGTTATGCACTCCTAATGCTTTGCCAAAGCATAAGCAAAAAGCCTCAGAAATCATCACAGATGGACTTTTAAGCGTTGCTGAAAGTGGACGTATCCAAAACCGTGATGATGTGATTAAAGCGCTTGAATCCGCAGGCTTTGAGATTGCTAGGACTACACCAAAAACAATCAGCATTAAAGACCCTGATGGGGGTAAAAACATTCGTCTTAAAGGAATGATCTATGAGCAAGATTTTAGATTTGGCAAAGAGCTTCGAGCAGACATCGAGCGAGCAAGCGAAAGATACAGAACAAGTCGTAGCGACAGAGTTCAAGAAGCACGAGCAACGCTTGAAAGACTTGTTACAAGAAAACGAGAGAGCAATGAACTCCGCTATCCAAGAGCAGAACAGACGGTTACTCCCGACTATGTTAAAAACTTGGAGTATCGTAGCCATAGCCGTGATTACAGCCATTTTAGTGATGTGGGGAATCCTAGCCTATCAGAGTCACAAAATCGGCAAGAACGCAGAGATAATCGCCCAACAGAACCTAGCTATACAGGACTTAGCGAACAAGGGGGGCAATATCAAGCTGAAAGACTGCATAGACAACAAAGATCGCAAACGCTTATGCGTTCTAGTGAACAAGGACGCACCGACTTGGCAGAATGGCAGCCTAATGGTTCCGATGGGGTATTAATTGATGACCGAATTAGAAAAGCACTTACTCGAAGCCTTGGAACAAGTACAGGCGCAACAACAGCAGAGGGAAGCCGATTTACTCAAGATGTTCGAGAGTACCAAGCAAGACAATCAGAGCGTCAGGGAAGCATTCAAGAAGCTTTTAGAGAATATCAGCGAAACAGACCAGACCCGAAACGAGAGCTTGAACAAATTAGTTCGGCAAGTAAGCAACTTGAGCTTTCAAGTGCAAGACTTCAAGATACAAAACAAAGCCTTGATCGAGCAATTACAGGCATTAGAAATGCAAGTCAGCAAGTTAAAGAAATAAATGAGCCAAAACGTAGTTATGGAATAAGGTTTGGTTGATAAATTTTATGAGGTTTATTAGTGATTAAAAAAGTTATTTTAAGTATATGTCTTAGTTTGTCTAGTTTGGTTTTTGCGAAAGATATTGCTCTTAGTTTTGATGATGGTTTGAATCCAGAAAGTAATTTGGATGCTCTGCAAATAAATAACGATATTCTAAAAACATTAAAGGCGAATAATGTTTCAGCTATTGTCTATCCTAGTATCAGTAAAATTGGAGGAAAACAGGGCTTAGATATTATTTCAGAATGGGGAAAACAAGGACATCGTATAGGTAATCATGGAAATTTACATTTAAATCTAAATAAAGGTGATGTAACACTTACTGATTATTTAGTTGATATGGAGCAAGGGCATCAGGCATTTTCTTCGTTACAAGGATTTGTACCACGTTACCGCTTTCCCTTTTTGAAAGAGGGAAATACTGTAGAAAAAAGGGATGGCGTGAGAGAGTGGCTTTCCGCTCATAAATACCAATCAGGGGCTGTTAGTATTGATGCCAGTGATTGGTATTACAATCAGCTATTTTTAAAATATAAGAATAAGAATGATCAAGAAAGTTTAGATAAGTTGAAACAAGCATATATCGCTCATTTACTTGATAGAGCGGAATATTATGATGGTTTAGCAGTGAATACGTTAGGACGTTCACCCAAGCATATTCTTTTACTTCATGTTAGGGCAATTAACGCTGCTTGGTTAGGGGACATAATTAATTCTTTTAACCAATACGGTTGGAGATTTATTGATAGTGATACTGCTTATCAGGATTCAATTTATCAAATTCAGCCAAAAACTTTACCTGCTGGTGAAAGTATTTTGTGGAGCATTGCACAAATTTATGGTGTTGGGAAATTACGCTATCCAGCAGAAGATGCTCCATATGAATATTCTAATTTGAACAAATTTGGTTTAGATATTGAGCCTTAATACTCTTTAGCTATTATTAATAGCATAATTAAATAAGAAAAAAGCCTCTTAAGTCTTGCAACTTAAGAGGCTTTTCCTTTACATTCGGGGGTACAGTTATTTGATGCTCTAACATCAACTAACGAATGATCGGAGGTTTGACGACCGTCACGATATTCACCTTACGGCTTATGTACCACTTCCTATTTTAAAGCAGTGATACAGTTTAACAAGCCCCTAGATTGAAACTTTCGTTAATTTAGATACTAAAACCATCAAATAAGCACCTCAAAGGTCGAGCTTTGTCTACTTCTGTGCGCCCGTTTTATCGGTTAGACACATATAACGTGTGGTAGGAATAAGTGTCACTGGCGTTATATGGCTATAGTCGAAAGGCTAAACCGCTTACAGGGGAACTTCACATAGGCGGAGCGTTGGGAGTAGTTACATAGGACTTGTTAAGTTGTACGTTGGGGAAACCCTCGCAGAGATACAGGCAATGTAACGACAGGGAGCGCGTGGAGCGAGGTGCAAGACTTCGAGTCCTTGTCTGCATAGTCAGCAAAACTATGTGCGGATACGACCGATATACGTGGCTCCGAAGCCAAATATAT
>NZ_CP090073.1:0-2252 GCF_021391555.1 Acinetobacter sp. SH20PTE14
AAAACCTTCCCTTCCTGATTACAGCTCCCCTTGGATTTCTAAGCGGGAGCTTTTAGCAATCCCGCAGGGTTGCGTCACAGTGAAACATTGAAACAGTGAAACATTGTTTCAATGACACACTTATTTGCATATTTTTCAATAATGATTTATAAATGATTCATAGGTAAATTTTTTAAAAAACTATCCATGAATAGGGGCTGATATGCCAAATCCACTTGATGTAGTCCTTGGAAATATCCTTGGTTCAGAACAAACAAGACCTGATCAAAAGGCTGTTTCGTTCCGTATTGATTTTAATAACTATGTGAAGCTCTCTGCTTTGCAAAGTATTACGCCTAAAGGTGTTAGCCGGAATCAACTTTTAAACGATCTCTTAGCTGTTGCTCTTGATCAAGTTGAGTCGTCGTTGCCTGATGGTGCTTCTGATGCTTATGAAGCAGCAGTTGCGCATCACGAAGAAGGTTTAACCATGCTTTTAGAACAGGAAGGCCATTTATGATTTTAAGTAATACGCCTATGGCATCACTGGAAGAAGCTACAGCTTATTTCAAGAAGGTTCTTGAAGAACATTTAGAAAAGAAACGTTCAATTACTTTATTTGCTATCGCTGTTGTCGATGGCCGTTTAAAAGTCGTAGAGGGATTACCACAATGATCAAATTAGAAGGAATCGTCTTAAACGTATTTACCCAGCAAGGCGGCAAAGATAAAAAAACAGGTGATCAATTTGCTGACCGTGACAAGGTGCAAATTTTAGGTGCTATGGATCTGCCTAACGGTGACGTAAAAAATGAATTATTTACGTTATCTGTAGAAAACTATCGGGACTTTAAAGACTTCCTAAATAAGAAAATCTGTATTGCTGTTGGTGCAATGGCAAGCGGTCGAAATGTTATTTTTTACGTTGCTAAAGGCGCACAGCCTGTTTTAGCAGAAACAATGTGAAACATGAAAAAAAACAGTGAGTTAGCCTTGGCTTCTCGCTGTTTTTTCTTTCTCTTGATACTATTGATTAACTAGGGGACAAAAATTGCTTAAAAAAGACAATAAAAAAGCCCATATTTCGGACACTTTGGCGGGTGATGAAATACAGGCTTTGCAATCTGCTAAGGCAGATCAACATAGGGATAGAATAACACGTTTTGGAATTTTGAAACATAGAGCGAAACTACAAGAACAATATTTGTGGACGCAGGTTGATTTCAAGTCAGAAGGTGAAAATGATCTATCCAATAAGGCTCTTAAGGCTGCAACTAAATTAAAGGGTTGTGGTCAATTTCTGCTGTTCCATAATTACTACACGATAGACCAAGTTAAACTTGCTAAGGCACACTATTGCTCTCAGCACTTGTTATGTCCTATGTGCGCTGGTGTTAGGGCTGCTAAGTCCATGAGCCGATATGTTCAGCGTATTGAAGAATTAATGCGCCAGAATCGCCATTTAAAGCCCGTCCTGATCACTTTAACTGTAAAGAATGGCCCTGACCTACAAGAACGCTTCAAGCACCTTAGAGCGTCATTTAGAACGCTTTTAGATCGTTATAACGATTACAAGAAAAAAGGTCGTGGTTTTAATCAGTTTTGTAAAATTGATGGCGCTTTTTATTCAACTGAATATACATACAATCCAAAAACTAAAGAATGGCATCCTCATATTCATATTTTTGCTTTACTTAATGAATGGATAGACCAGGAAGAATTGTCCGAAACTTGGCATGATATTACCCTGGATTCTTATATCGTCGATATTCGTAGAGTTAAAAAAACTAAAGAACACGGCTATAGCAAGGCTGTTGCTGAGGTATGTAAATATGCCCTTAAGTTTAGTGATCTCTCACTGGAGAATACTTGGGAAGCATATCTTTCTTTGAAAGGTAACAGGCTGACTGGCTGTTTTGGTTCTATGTATGGTGTCAAGTTACCTGAAAAACTTACTGATGATCTACCTCTTGATGATCTTCCATATTTGGAGCTGCTCTATCGTTTCGTATTCGATAAGAAATCTTATTACAACCTAGAAATAACAAAAGATGTGAAGCCAAAGGCTGACTAAATCTGACAACGACGATGGAGGAGCTGCGACGACTGAGGAGGCGGAAGATAAGCAAGCCTACCCTGTAGCCACAGGACTTGTAAGGGGTTCGACCCCTTAGACCCCAAAGGGCGCACTTATGCAAACTTTTCAAGTTCGCCAGTGCTCCCGCCAGTAGCAGAGGGCGCGGAGTGCGCCCGAACTGACACCATCTAAATTTT